>JBKBRL010000008.1:0-11683 GCA_046292115.1 Caldimicrobium sp. | reverse complement strand
CCGTTTAGCAAGAGGTGTAGCTGTAAGTTTATTACTTGCCACTTTAGGAATAATGTTCATAAAATTAGCAGGTATTCGAGACCCTTATACCTATGTTACCCCAACTTTTATATGGGGTTCTTTAATTGGTGGAATTATATTTGGTGCTGCTATGGTTGTAGCTGGTGGATGTGGGTCAGGGTCACTTTGGAGAGTTGGAGAGGGCCAGGTAAAACTAATGGTAGTAGTAGTTTTCTTTGCTTTATCTAATGCCATTTTTAGACATCTCTTAGACAATGTGTGGGAAGTATGGGAAAAAGGATGGCTTGGGAAGCAGGTCTATTTGCCTGATTATTTGGGTTATGGAGGAACATTTATTCTTATAGCCTTCGTTATTGCTATTTGGTATATCATACTTGATTGGAATGAAAGGACGGAAAAGTTTGTGATTGGTTTTTAAGTTTTGAAATAAAATTAGACCAAAAATAAAAGGGAGGTGGCAATTATGGTAGACTTAGCTTCAATTAAAGCAGATGAAGTTCTTGATTTAAAAGGGCTTTCATGTCCTATGCCAATGTTAAAAACTAAAAAGGCGTTACAGCAGTTGAAATCAGGGCAAATTTTAGAGGTGTGGGGAACAGATCCTGGATCTAAGAATGAAATACCTAAGATGTGCGAAAAGGAAGGTCATGAATTTTTAGGTATGATTGACGAACCCGGTTATACCAGATATTTTATTAGAAAAAAATAATTAATCTAATTATTCCTTAAGGAGGAAAGTTATGGCAAAAGATCCAGATAAATTAGGAATTTTTGTAACTTCACCTGCACATATGTCTGAATTAATTAAAATTGTTGAAGCAGCTTATAGGAAGGGGAAAAAAGTAAAAATATTTTTTACCTTTAAGTCAACGCAATTAGTATTGCATCCAGATTTTGCAAGATTAAAAAATATGGTGCCTGAAGAGGATTTAGCTATTTGTCTTGCAGCTTTCATATGTGAGGGATATGAGCCCGATTATCATAATGTAGTAGGACTTACAAATAATCAGTTAAGGACTCAAGCCTTTCATGGAGAGATATTAGAAGAAGCTGGTAAATATTTGGTTTTATAGAATACTAATAACACTTGCTTTAGGAGGGTCCTATGAGTTATAAAGTGTGTTTTTTAATATCAAACAGAATATATATTTCCGATGGGATTAGGTCAACCTTAGGTTTAGCTGTAGAAAATATGTATTCCTATGCATTTATTTTTTACCAAAAAATGCCCGCAAAGACCGAATATTTAGAGGAAAATATTGGTTGGTTAAGAGATATGGAAGGTGATGTATACGCGGTAACTGAAACGATGAATGATGAGGCTAAAAATTTTAATTTACAGGAATGGGGTTTAAGGGAAGCAAGTTTGGATGATGTTGTAGAGAAAATTTTAGAATGTGATTATGTTATAGGTTATGGATTGCCTGCACAGATTGTACAAGCTCCGCCTCAATGCGCCTAATAAATAAAAAAAATGGATAAGGAGGGGTTATGAAAATATTGAGCGTATATAGGCATAAATGTAGCGCCGAGAATCCTGATATTAAAAAAATAATAGAAAAATTAAAAGAAAAAGGCCATGAAATCATAGAGTTTAATCTTTTTGAAGCCAAAAGTGATGTTGATTTTGATCGATTAATAGACCTTATTTGGGAAGCCGATAAAACTATTTCCTGGTGGTAAATCTTTAAGAATAATAGTCTAATTTCACCGCAGGTATTTGCCTGCGGCTATTTTAAGAAAAATCTAAATTCTTAAAGTATTCCTTAATTTCACTTTATAGTAGTGCAAAGTTGCAGGTAGCACATGTTATTAAAAATTTTAAAAACTGAACACATTGAAGGGGCCTCTATAAATGTAAAGCCTTGATTAATATATAGGCAATTAAAAGGGCAGCTGTAATTCTTAATATCCATAAATACCAAGGACTTTCTTTTAAATAGGTCCACATAAAATTTTTATATCTTTGCCAAAGGGTGGGCTTGTTCATCTTTTATCACCTCATAAATTCCTGGTAAATGTCTATATTTTTCAGCATAGTCAAGGCCATATCCCACTAAAAATCCCTTTTCTATAGTAAATCCTATATAATCAATAGGAACCTCAACTTTTCTTCTTTCTAATTTGTTAATAAAAGCACAAATTTTTAAATTTTTGGGGTTATGAAGAGATAAATGTTTTCTTAAAAAATCTAAAGTTATTCCTGTATCTACAATGTCTTCAACTAAAATCACAGTTTTACCAGTTAAAGAAATTTCAATGTCCTTTGTAATTAGCACATTTTCAGAGGAAACATCAGAATAACCATAGCTTTTTACACGAACAAAATCAATTTCTACTTCTTTTCTTTTGATGGTTCTTATTAAATCAGCTAAAAAAATAAAAGCTCCTTTTAAGGTTCCAATAAAGACAAGAGGAGCTTCAGGATAGTCCCTTTCAATGGCTTCGGCTAATTCCTTAATTCTTTTTTGGATCTCCTCTTCAGAAATAATCAACCTAAGTTTTTCCATAAAATCTATTATATATCTAATTCTCTATATTCCAAGGCATGTTCTAAAATAAATTCTTTTCTCGGTTCTACATTTTCTCCCATGAGAATTGAAAACATTTCGTTTGCTTTTTCAGCATCTTGAATAGTTACTTTTTTAAGTGTTCTTTTTTTAGGATCCATAGTGGTTTCCCAAAGTTGTTGAGAATTCATTTCTCCTAAACCTTTATATCTTTGAATATAAATTCCTTTCCTTCCTTCTTCTCTAAGATAGGCAAGAATATCAGCTAAATTTTCCCAAAAATTATCAAATACTTTTTTATCTTCTTTAAGTTTTATTTCTACTTGATAATCTAAATAATCTTTGATTTTTTCATAGATTGAATAGGCTTCACGAAAAGCCTTTTCAAAAATAATTTCGGGTCCTATTTTGCAATAGGTAAATGTTTCTTCTTCAGAGTAGACATAAAACTCAAAGTATTTTGGATTATATGAACTATTTCTTATTTTTGAAATTTTAAATCCTAATTTCTTTGCCGCCTGTGATAGTTCTTCTACCCTTTTTTCACTTTCAAAATCAGTTAATGTATAAAATCCCTTTTTCAATAGGAGTAATATTACTTTAGGTGGATAGTTTTTTTTGAGAAGAGATAAGAGAGATTTTTCAAGATGGAAAAATTTTTGAAAAAAATTAATGGGATCTTGAATTACTTGCCGTACCTTTCCATTTTTTAAAAGAGAAACTTTTAGATGAGATAGAATTCTTTTTAGAAGGGTTTTGTCCAATTCCTCGTCATCTTTAATATAGTAATCTTTTTTACCATCCACAATTCTATAAAGAGGAGGTTGTGCAATATATAACCAGCCTCTTTCAATAATTTCAGGCATTTGTCTATAAAAGAAAGTTAATAGCAAGGTTCTTATGTGGGCACCATCTACATCTGCGTCGGTCATAAGAATAATTTTGTGGAATTTACATCTATCTGCATTAAAATTATCACGCCCAACTCCCGTACCTAAACTGGCAATTAAACTTTTGATTTCTTCTGAGGATATCATTTTTTCAAAATTTGCCTTTTCTACATTAAGTATTTTACCTCTTAATGGTAGTACAGCTTGAAATTTGCGATCTCTTGCCTGTTTGGCAGAACCTCCTGCAGAATCTCCTTCAACGATAAATAGTTCTCTTTTAGCAGGATCTTTTTCACTGCAATCGGCTAATTTCCCCGCTGTTATAAATTCTTCAAGTTCACTTTTTTTTCTAACAAGCTCTCTTGCCTTTCTTGAAGCCTCCCTGGCTTTGGCTGCAGTTATAACTTTTTGAATAATTTTTTTAACTTCGGAGGGATTTTCCTCAAAAAATTTTAGTAAACCTTCATAAACAAAAGATTCAACTACAGGTTTTACTTCACTATTTCCTAACTTCATTTTGGTTTGACCTTCAAATTGTGGATCTGGTACCTTAAGATTAATGACTGCGGTCAACCCTTCCCTTACATCCTCTCCTTCAACCTTTATTTTAAATTGCTTAGGAACTTTATCAGACTCTAAATAACGATTTATAGCTTTAGTGAGAGCTGCTCTAAATCCTACTACATGAGTTCCGCCTTCCTTGGTATGAATATTATTAACATAACTGTAAATAGTTTCATTGTAGCCAGAATTATATTGTAAAGCCACCTCTACGATGATGTTGTCCTTTTCGCCTGAAATATATATGACTTTATTGTGGAGTGGCTCTTTTTTTTGATTTAAAGTTTTTACTAATTCTACAATCCCGCCTTTATAATGAAAAGTTTCACTATAACCAATTCTTTTATCAACTAAAAAAAACTTAACCGAGGGATTAAGATAGGCTAATTCTTTAACTCGTTTTTTTACAATTTCCAAATCAAAATCTAATTCGTAACCAAAGATATCTGGGTCAGGTTTGAAGCAAACCATGGTTCCTCTTTTTTTGGTTTTCCCAACAATCTTTACATCTCCTTCTGGAACGCCTCTTTTATAGCTTTGTGTATAAATCTTACCATCTCTATAAACTTCAACTTTTAGCCATTCCGAGAGGGCATTAACGACAGAAACTCCTACTCCATGTAAACCTCCAGAGACTTTATACACACCATGGTCAAATTTAGCTCCTGCATGAAGTCTTGTCATTACAATTTCTAAAGCAGAAATCCCCTCCTCAGGATGAATATCCACAGGAATACCTCTTCCATTATCTTCTACGCACGCATAACCTCCTTCATTGAGAATTATTTTTATTTCTGTTGCATAGCCTGCTAAGGCTTCATCTACTGCGTTATCAAGTACTTCCCAAAGCAAATGGTGGAATCCATTGATGTCTGTAGATCCTATATACATCGCAGGGCGCGCTCTTACCCCTTCCAACCCACTAAGGACTTTTATACTCTTAGCCTCGTATTTTTCCATGCTAAGATGTCTCCTTTTTCAAGAAATATAGAGTTAAAGCACCATAGGCATAAGAAGGTAAAGAAATCCCTGATCTCTATACCCTGTAATTAATGCAGGAGATCTTTCATCTTGAATCTTCATTTCTATTTCTTCTGAATTCATATGCTCTAAAGCTGATAAAAGATATTCAGCATTAAAGGTGATAGATTGAGGTATGCCTTTATATTCTGCTGAAAGTTTTATTTGTGCTTTTCCTATTTCGGTCTCAGGTGAGGAAAGGGTAATTTCAGATGGGGCTAAATCTATTTTTATAGGTTTAAATTTTTCTGATAGAATTAGAGCAACTCTTTTTATAGCATCTATTAAAAGTTTTCTATCAATTTTTAGAAAGTTTTGAAAATCTTGGGGAATGACGGCTCTATAATCTGGATAGCTACCTTCAATTGTTCTTGAAAAGAAGAAGCCATCACTAAAAAAAAGTACAGCATAGTTGTTTACAAAACCAAATTTAACTAAAAGTTCATCCTCAGAAATTTCAGAAATTAAAGCTCCTCCTTTTCTACTAAGAATAAATCCTTCACTTAAATTGGAATTTTCTATATTTAAAACTTCTGTTTCAAAAAGCGCTAAGCGGTGACCATCTGAGGCAACAGCGCGTAATTTCCCCTCCTCTTTTAAAGGCTCGAGATAAACACCACCTAAAACAAATCTTGCCTCATCCTTTGAAGCACAAAAGATAGTCCTCTCTATCAGTTGGGAAAGTACCTTTCCTGGTAGTTCTAACAAATTTTCCTCAAAAAATTCAGGAAGACTTGGAAAATCTTCTTCTGAGGTAATGGAAATTTCATAGTTTATTCTCTCACTTTCATCTTTTATAAGTAATCTACTATCTTCTTTTACTAAAAAAACCTCATCTTCTGGAAAATTTTTTATAATTTCGTAAAATTTTCTACAGGGCACACAAAAAGAAGAAGCTTCACCCTCAATTTCACAAGTGATCCTACCTTTAAAGCCCTGTTCTAAATCCGTAGTGGTTAAATAGAGTAAATTGTTTGTGCTGTCAAAATTTAAAAGTGCCATAGACAAAACAGCCATAGAAGCTTTTTTATCTGCAATGGAATCTCCTCTTTTTAAGAGCTTTTCTAAATTGTCTCTATTTACTTTGATTATCATAATTTTGCCTCCTAAGGAGAAAATAAGAGTATTGACTTTAATTTAATTATAACATATTAGTAAAAAATCTAAAGGTCTTGCAATACTTGAAAAATGTTCTCTTTAAAGGAGTATTTTTTAATAAATAAAAAATTATAACTTGCAGTATGAGAAATTGCTTATAATGTAGGAAATATGGAAAAGGTAGTGCTACAAGTTGAAGGAATGACTTGTGTCAACTGTGCCAAGGCTATTGAAATTTCATTAAAAAAATTAAAAGGAGTTAATAAAGTTGAGGTCTCCTTTGAGGTTGGGAGATGTTTTGTAGAATATAATAAAGATTTTTTGAGTCTTGAAGAGATTATTAAAGTTATAGAGAGTCTCGGTTACAGAGTCGTTGCACAAAAGGTGAAAAAAGATTATCAACGAGAAATATTAGTTTTTTCCTTTTTATCAAGTGTGATAATTATGCTTCTTATGTTTTGGGATCATCACCAAAGTCTTATTTTTCAGGCGATACTTAGTCTTTCTGTGCAGATTATAGGGGGTTTAAAATTTTATCGAGGAGCTTATTCAGGATTAAAGACCCGTATAGGCAATATGGATCTTTTAGTGGCACTTGGAACAACTGCAGCCTTAATTTATAGTCTTTGCTCCTTTTTTCGTCTTTTACCTGGGGAGCCTTTTTTTGAGACTAACGCTTTTCTTATTTCCTTTGTCCGTTTGGGAAAATATATTGAAGAAAGAACAAAAAGAAAATCTTTGCATTTGCTAAAGGAACTTTTTTCAATACAAACCTCCAAAGTTAGGCTTTTCCTGAAAGGAACAGAAAAGGAAGTGTCTATAGAAGAAGTTTTACCTGGGGATATTTTAATTTTTAAGACTGGGGACTTAATTCCCTTAGATAGTGAAATTGTAGAAGGTAAATTAGAGTTAGACGAAGCTTTGGTGACAGGAGAAAGTATGCCCCTTTTGAAAAAAGAAGGGGATAAATTAATCTCAGGAAGTTTAATTATAAGTGGATTTGCTAAAGCCAAGGTTTTAGCAACTTTAGAAAAAAGCTATATTTCTATGCTTTTAAAGATGGTGGAAGAAGCGATCAGTCGTAAACCGCCCCTTCAAAGAATAGTTGACAAAATTTCTCATTATTTTGTGCAAGTAATAATTATACTTTCTCTGTTAGTTTTTGTTCTATGGTACCAAAGGACGGGTAATTTGCCTCTTAGTTTTAATTTTGCCCTCGCCCTTTTAGTAATTTCTTGTCCCTGTGCTTTAGGGATAGCGGTTCCTTTAGTCATTTCTGTTGGTTTGGTTAGGTCTTATAAAAAGGGCCTTTTAGTAAAAGATCCAGCTGTTTTTGAAAAAGCTCAAAGTATAAATTGTCTAATTTTAGATAAAACAGGGACATTAACTAAAGGTAAGCCCCAAATTATTTCTTTTAAAGAATATAAAGAAGATGCTCTATCTATAGCTTTTGGACTGGCTAAAACTTCATCTCATCCCTACTCGAGAGCCATTGTAGAGTTTGCTATGAAAAAAGGAATTACTCCAAAAGAATTTAAAGAATGCAAAGAGGTGCCTGGAGAGGGGATTTATTGTGGAGATTATTTTTTTGGGAAATCCTCCAAATTCAAAGGGCTTTCTCTTCAAAAAGGTGATACACTTTTAGCAGAGTTCATAGTAGAAGATGAATTAAGAGAGGATGCTAAAGAGATTATAGAGTTTTTACAAAAATCTGGAATAAAGATAATTCTTGCTACAGGGGATACGCAGACTAAAGCAGAAAAAGTAGCTTCTTTGCTTGGAATTAAAGAGGTGTATGCTGAAGTTAAACCTGAAGATAAATTGAAACTTGTGGAAGAATTCCAAGGTAAGGGGTATAAAGTAGGTATGGTTGGGGATGGCATAAATGATGCTCCTGCTTTAGCTAAAGCTGACCTTTCTTTTGTTATGGCTGAAGGAACTGATCTTTCTAAGAGAATTGGTGAAGTAATTTTACTGTCAGGTTTAAGAGGTCTTCAAGTGTTTTTTCAAAATACCTTTTGGCTTAGGAAAAGAATATTTCAAAATCTATTTTGGGCTTTCTTGTATAATATCTTAGGAATTCCTATTGCGGGTGGTTTACTATACTCATATGGAGTTGTGCTTAAGCCTGAAATTGCAGGGCTTATGATGGCTCTCTCTTCAATTAGTGTGGTTCTTAATTCTGTAAGAAGATAAAATTTCCCCTTTTATGAACTTCTTGAATAGATTTACCCATTTAGGATAGGTTTTTATTTAGACTTGTAAAACCCTTTATGATGGATTAAATTATAAATTAATTCCTGAGGAGAGAGGTTTTAGGCAAATGAAGAAGGAGCTTAAACTTGTGATTTATGGTGACCCGATTTTAAGGCAAAAAGCAGATCCTGTAACAGATATAAATGGAGAGCTAAAGACTTTAATTGAAAGTATGGCTGAGTTAATGTATAAATTAAAGGGGCTTGGCCTTGCTGCCAATCAAATCGGTATAGCCAAGAAATTTTTCATTATGGATATAGCCCAAAAAGAAGGAACGCCAAGGCTGGAAGTATACATAAACCCAGAAATTTTAGCAACCGAAGGAGAAACCCTTTACGAAGAAGGTTGTTTGAGTATACCCGGATATTATGCTAAGGTAAATAGGTATAAAAATTTATATATAAAGGCTTATGATTTAGAGGGTAAAGAGTTTACTAAGGAATTAACAGGATTACATGCTATTGCCTTTCAGCATGAATTTGATCATTTAGAGGGTATTCTTTTTATCGACAGATTATCTCCTATTAAAAAAGAATTTTTCAAAAATTGGTGGAAAAAACATGGGCCCTTAAACAAAAGGTAATCAAGTAATAAATCTAAATCTTTCAATATCTTCAGCTTTACCCATAGAATTGAGTACTAAATAGACTCCTTCAACTTTAAAGGGTTTTTGCTCTTCCACTTCTAATTTTTTACCTATTGAAGTGACATATATCTCTAAAGCTTGAGAAATTTTCATCCCTATTACACTTTCTACGCTCCCACACATTCCCACATCTGTTATATAGGCTGTGCCTTGCGAAAGTATTCTTTCATCAGAGGTTTGGACATGGGTATGGGTGCCTAAAACTGCAGAGACTAAACCATTTAAAAAATAGCCTAAAGCCATTTTTTCAGAAGTTGCTTCAGCATGAAAGTCAACCAAAATGTGGGGTGTTTCTTTAAGAATTTCCTCAGCAATAGCTTTTCCTGTAAAAAAGGGGTTTTCTAAAGGTCTCATAAATATTCTTCCTTCAAGATTAATTATTCCTAATTTATAAGGTCCTTTATAAAGTATAGACCAACCTTTTCCAGGTGCTCCAGGGCCATAATTTGCTGGCCTTAAAACTTTTTCCGTCTTTTGTAAATAGGGAAAAAACTCTTTTTTCCAAACATGATTTCCCGTAGTTAAAAGGTCGAAGCCCAAAGAAAAGAGCTCCTCTGCTATTTTCTCCGTTAATCCATAGCCGCCTGCTGCATTCTCTGCATTGGCTATAAGAAAATCAGGCCTATATTTGCGCTGAATTTCCGGCATAAGCTCTTTTATAGCCTTCCTACCAGAGCTACCAACTATATCTCCTAAGAAGACAATTTTCATATTCACCTATCTAATTTAAGGAACTTATTTTGCATATTC
Organism: Caldimicrobium sp.; assembly: GCA_046292115.1. GTDB lineage: Bacteria > Desulfobacterota > Thermodesulfobacteria > Thermodesulfobacteriales > Thermodesulfobacteriaceae > Caldimicrobium. The sequence continues at coordinate 1,931 of JBKBRL010000008.1, read as the reverse complement.
AATGGCTCTTGTTTCGCGTAACACTGTAACTTTAATTATACCTGGGTAGGTGAGTTCTTTTTCAATAGCTTGGGCAATGTCCCTTGCAAGCACATAGGCCATTTTATCGGAGACTATCTTACTATTTACAATAACTCTAACTTCTCTACCAGCTTGTATAGCATAAGCCTTTTCAACACCTTCAAAGGATTGAGCTAAACTTTCTAATTGATGTATCCGTTTTAGGTAGGCTTCTAAGAGCTCTCTTCTTGCACCTGGTCTTGCTCCAGATAAGGCATCAGCTACTTGAAGTATTATTCCATATAAACTGGTAATAGGTATGTCTTCATGATGGGAGGCAATGGCATTTACTATTTCTTCATCTTCTCCATATTTTCGGGCAAGTTCTGCACCAATGAGGGCGTGAGGTCCCTCTTGTTCATAGCTTGCTGCTTTGCCAATATCATGAAGAAGAGCCATCCTTTTTGCTTTTTTGGGATCAAGACCGAGCTCTCCAGCAATAGCCACGCAAATTATGGCAGTTTCAATAGAGTGCTGCAAAACATTCTGACTATAACTTGTTCTAAATTTTAATTTTCCAAGAAGTTTTATTAGTTCAGGATGAAGCCCATAAACTCCTAATTCAAAAGCAGTTTTCTCACCCACTTCATGTATGTGTTGCTCCATTTCTTCCTCTACCTGTTTGACCACTTCTTCAATTCTTGTGGGATGAATTCTTCCATCTAAAATGAGCCTCTCTAAAGCTATTTTAGCTATTTCCCTTCTGTAAGGATCATGGCAAGAGAGAACTACAACCTCAGGAGTATCATCAATTAAAAGGTCTACACCAGTTAAAGTTTCAAAAGTGCGAATATTTCTTCCTTCTCTACCAATGATTCTACCTTTCATTTCCTCGTTAGGTAGTTGCACTACAGAAACTGTTTTTTCAGTTACGAAAGGTATAGCAGCCTTAGCTATTGCATAAGCAATAATTTCTTGAGCTTTTCTTTTAGATTCTTCTTTGATCTCATTTTCAATTTTCATAATAACCTTGGCCTTTTCCTCAAGCATTTCTTCTTCAATTTTACTTAAAAGTAAATCTCTTGCCTCTTTTTCTGTTAATCCTGAAATCCTCTCTAATTCTTCCTTAACTTTTTCCAGTAGGGCATTGATCTCCTTCTTAGATTCTTCTAATTGTATCTTAAGCTCTTCTATTTCTGCACTCTTTTTATTTAAAATTTCCTCTCTTTTTAAAAATTCTATCTCTTTCTTTGAAAGAAAATCCTCCTTTTGATATAGCTTTTCCTCTTTTTTAGTTATATCTGAAAGCTTTTGTTGGTATTCTATATTTAATTGTTCCTTGTATTTGTTTATTTCTTTTTGAATCTTTTCCTCGGCTTCTTTTAATTTATTAAAGGCTTCTTTTTCTGCTTCTACTAAAATTTCTTTAGATTTTTCTTCAGCGGAAAGTATGATCACCTTCGCTTTTTCATTTGCCCTTTCTATTATAGCCTGGGCTTCCTTTTCTGCAGAAATTTTCCCTTCCTGTTCCTTCTTTTTTTGAAGATAAAGATAGATGCCAGCTAAAATTATACAGAAGAGAACCCCTAAGAGGAAGCCTAAAAGATAAGCCATCTTTTACCCTCCTTACTATGTATATTAGGAGGGTTAAGAGGAAAAGAGGACTTTAAGGGAAAAATCCCCAGGGTGCCGTGGCAGAGGGCCTGCTCAAAGCTCTGGCTTCTTAACTATTGAGGAGGGGGCTGGTCAGTTCTTTTTTCCACTCAAAGAACCCCAGCTCCACCATACCTCTTTTTTTATTGGTGTTAGCTTGGCAGGTCATAACTCTAACTCACGCACACCCCAGGGAAGTAGGTTCATTCTGCAAAAATTCTTCTAACTTTTCCAATTGCTCCTTAAGTAGCTTCTCTAATGCTTCTTTTTCTTTTTTT
>JBKBRL010000094.1:0-4317 GCA_046292115.1 Caldimicrobium sp. | reverse complement strand
GATAACACTTATAAAAATTTAAAAGTTCCTCTGCCTTTCTATCTCCACTTTTTTTTATGTACTCTGCTACAAAATAATGGGAAAGCTTCCTTTGACGATGAAAATCTAAATCCATGGCTAAAAATGCCATATCCGAGATGACATCCCCACATCTAAACCTTTCATTAAACTCGATGCAATCAAAAATGTAAACCTCTTTCAAATTATCAAAACAAATATTAGCTGAATAGAGGTCCCCATGGCCGTCTCTTATGTATCCATCTCTTATCCTTTCTTCAAAAAGATTTTTCCTCTCCTCCATAAAATTTCGAGAATAATCTATAATTTGGAGATATTTTCTTTCACTCAAGGCGATCCCCACAAAATCTTTTGTTTGTAAAAAATTTTCTTCAATGTTATACCTTATTGTTTGGAGACTTCCATAGGAATTTACCTTTTCTCCAGTTTCTGCACTTCGATAAAAGGGGATAAGTTTATCAAGAATAAGATCCATATGTAAATAAGTAATTCCTCCCTCCTTTAAAAGCTTTGACATCATACCCTCTTCAGGAAGCCTCTTCATCTTCACTGCATAATCCACTATTTCTCCATGACCTTCTATCTTATAACCTTTATCTGTTCTTACAATTGGAACGACCCCTAAATACAAATCTTTACATAAGCGCCTATTTAACTCTACCTCTCGTTCACAATAAAATTTTCTTTTATCTAAGGTTGTAAAATCAAGAAAGCCAAAATTTACAGGTTTTTTAATTTTATAAACGACTTCGTCAGTAATAAAGATATAGGAGATATGAGTTTGCAGAACTTGAAAATGATGTGTTAAAAAAGGAAGGGATTCTATATTTAAAAGTTTATCCCAGGGAGTATTTGCCATTTTCAGATACATTATAAATTAAGGTCTCTTCTCTTACAAGTTCAAATATAAAACTTTTTATCCTTAAAAATTAATTTTTTTAAGCCCAACCTTTCTCTTTAAAAAAAGTTGTGCTAACTTCTCATAGTTAGGTGTTAAATCGGAGACCCAAATTTCTAAATTATCTCCTTTCTCTTCTCTGGGTAAAGAATTGGTAAATTGGGGATTTTCTTTAAGGAAAGAGAAAACTTCTATTGCTATCTCGTCAGAGGGATCTACTAAGGCAATTCTTTTTCCTGCTTTTTCGCTAATTAATTTTTTTATTAGTGGATAATGGGTACAACCTAAAATAAGGGTATCAACTCCTCTCATTTTCAAAGGAATTAAATATTTTCTAACAATTCTTCTTGTCTCAGGCTTATTTAACCATCCCTCCTCTATTAGGGGGACAAGCAAAGGAGCGGGATTGGCAATAAGTTTTATTCCAGGGTCCACCTCATGAAAAAGTCTCTGATAAATTCCGCTTTCAACGGTAGTGCGTGTCCCTATAAGTCCTACAATCTTTTTTTTAGTAAGCTTTAGTGCCTTTTTAAAAGATGGGGTTACCACTTCAAAAAAGGGTATATCCTTAAAGGTCTCTTTTAAAGTGGGTATAGCAGTACTGGATACTGTATGGCATGCCACTACGATGATTTTAGCCCCTTGTTCTAAGAGAAATTTTGTATTTTGAAGAGCATATTTTGTTACAGTCTCTGGGCTTTTTGTTCCATAAGGAGTTCGTGCAGAATCTCCAAAATAGATAATTTTATATTCTGGGATCACCTTTAAAAGTTCTTTAACAACTGTTAATCCACCAAGTCCAGAATCAAAAACTCCAATCATCCTTTCATCCTAAAATAATGCTCCAAGCTTGCTGATAGTGAAGTAAGCAAAGCAATAAGAAAAAACCACTTCAAAAAGTCATACCTTGAAAAATATTTTTTGGTAAACTTAAATTTAAGACCATTAATAATAAGCGTTAAACCTAAGGCATATAAACCAGAGCCAAAAAAAATCTTGGCACTTTCTAAAAGTGTTTTTTCAAAATTTGAAGGATAAATTCTCAAACTAAAGAGAAACCAGAAAATTCCTAAAATTAAAAAATAAATAAAAGCTTTCTGATAAAACATAGATTATTTTCCATACACTTTAATATTTATTTTTTCTAAGGCACCCTTTTTAAAAAAGACGGGCGTACCTTTACCTTCACAAACCAATCGGAAAAGTAGTTCACTATCTTTCACTTTTACCCCACAAAGCCAGGTAACAGGGGTGTATTTAAAAATCTCAGGGCAAAGTGGGGTTGAAGGTCCCATTAGAATAACTTCAGGAATATCCTTAAGAATAGACAGATAGGTATGAAAGGTTTTATTTGCAAGTGTTGCCGAGGTAACAATGGCAACCTTTAATCCATCCATCCCATTACGCAAAAGCTTTTCAAAACCTTTACCTTCCTCTTTTTCAACTACAATAATACTTTTTACCTTCCCAGATAATTTTTTAAAAAGGGGCTCAAAATATCCTATCATCAAAACTTTATCCTCTTTCTCAAGGGTTATTTCCTGAAAGGGATCCTCATAAAGGGGATGTCTGTTTAATTCCTTAGAATGATTAATTAGGGCATTTATTATAGAAAGGGCTAAAAAACTCTCCAGCCCCGTACCTTGAAGATAATATTTTACCAAAAGGTCTGCCGGTTCCTTCCAAAAGGAGATATCCCTTGCTTCACAACAGGAACTTATTAAATCCCTATCTATATAAGCCAACCCTGCCCCACCTTTTTCAATTTCAGAAAAGGCATAAAATAACCCTAAAATAGCCCTCTTTACCCTTTTCCCTCTCCCCAAGCTTACAGCCTGGTCGACTAATTCCTTGTATAAAGTCTCCACTACTTAAAACCTCTCTTAATAAAATCTAAAAATTTTCTTTAAAACTCTTTTCCCTAAGGTTGATAAAAGTTCATTATATTTTTCGCTTTGTATTATTTCCGTTAAACTCTCTTTTTCAGACAATTCCTCTAAAAAGGGCATTTCAAAAATTAGAGCCACCTTTACTTCTTCTAAAAATTTTTGAAAGGAATCTTCTCTTCTAAATAATCCACTCATATTTTTAACTATTCCTAAAAGGGGAACTTTCTTTTCTTTTAAAATAGAGATAGTGCGAAGAGTATCTGCTAAAGAAAGCTTGTGAGCAGTACTTACTAAAAGAAAACCATCTGGCTCAAATAAATCTATCACATTTAGGAAAATATCACCAGTCCCTGGAGGCAAATCAAGGATTAGAAAATCTAAAGGCCCCCAAAGGACCCGCTGAGTTAGTTCCAGAAGAAGTTTCCCTGCCATAAGGCCTCTCATAAAAATTGGCTCCTTTTCTGAGACAAGAAGGGACAAACTCATAACTTTTATTCCTTGAGCATTAACAGGTTTATAACCTTCATGGCTTATAAAGAGCTTTTTTTCTGAAGCCTCTAAAAGTAATAGAGTATTTGGACCATAAAAATCAAGGTCAAAAAGCCCTACTGAAAAGCCCTCTTTTTTTAAAGCTAAAGCCAGTAGCACAGAAAGAGTAGTCTTACCAACACCTCCTTTACCACTCCCCACTCCAATTATAAATCGAATTTCCTTTAAAGGAGAGTGTTTTCTATAATCTTTTATTAGATTCTCAGTTTTAGCACCGCATTCCATAACCTCATCCTTGTTAGTATTTATAACTCTCTTAGTCCAAGTACATCTAACATATTATATACACCGGGAGCTTTCCCTACCACCCAAAGAGCAGCCCTTATGGCTCCTCTTGCAAAAGTTTCTCGAGAACTTGCTTTATGAGTAAGCTCAATTCTTTCTCCTATTCCTGCAAAAAGTACAGTATGTTCTCCCACTATATCTCCCCCTCTTATAGTTTGAATCCCGATCTCAAGAGGTGGCCTCTCTCCGATTATACCTTCCCGACAATATCTGAAATGTTCTTCACTTCTCCCTAAGGTTTTAGCAATAGCTTGCGCAAGTTTAAGAGCTGTCCCGCTCGGGGCATCTTTTTTCATTCTATGATGTGCTTCTATAATTTCTACATCATATCCCTCTTGCAAAACTTTAGCTGTAATTTCTACTAATTTAGTGAGAAGATTGATACCGGTACTCATATTATAATCCTGTACCAAAGGAAAATATTTTTTAGCTAACTCATGAATTTCTTCTAATTCTTCTCTGCTAAAACCTGTAGTCCCAAGAACCATAGCTTTTCCATATTTAGCATTTATTCTTGCATGTTGAAGACTTGCTTTGTGAAAAGTAAAATCAATAATTACATCACCCTTTTCAATAACTTTCTCCAAAGAATCTTCAACTATTATGCCTGTTTTGGGAACACCTATTACATCCCCTAAATCTTGACCTACATAAGGTGATTTTGGGGCTTCAAAGCCA
>JBKBRL010000093.1:0-4317 GCA_046292115.1 Caldimicrobium sp. | reverse complement strand
GATCAATGCTAATTCCTTCTATAGCTCCACTCGTTGCTCTCATGCCACATTTAATTCCTCCTCCCTCAAAAGCAGGACCAGCAGAACAAGCAGCGGTCATAAGAAAATCTTTGTTACCAATAACAATCTCTCCATTAGTTCCCAAGTCTATAAATAAAGTTAAGGGATCTTCTTTAGCCATAAGGGAAGCTAAGACCCCTGCCGTTATATCCCCACCTACATAGCTTGCCACAGATGAGGAAAAAATTATAGGTACACCCTCGGGCAGTGCCATTCCTAATTCCTTGGCTAAGAAAAAGGGATAATTTTTAGCTACAGGTACATAAGGATATTCTCTTAAAAATTTAGGTTCCAGTTCTAAAAAAAGATGAGTCATGACGGTATTTCCTGCTATGCTGACTAAAACTATCTCTTCGAGATTTCTTTTAGCAGTGCGAAGTAGTTCATCAATTAATATGTCAATCTTCTCTTTAACCCTTTGGGAGAGTAATTTCAAACCTTCCTTTTTCTTTGCAAATTCAATTCTACTTATCACATCCTCTCCATAACTTATTTGAGGATTATAATCTGAAGTCTTTGCTAAAGTTTCTCCTGTATTTAGGTCTATTAATTCAAGCTGTAAGGTAGTAGTTCCAAGGTCTATGGCAACTGCTAAAGCATTTTTAGTCGTATCTCCAGCCTCTATTTCTGTTATGAAGGACACAGGATAAAAGGGGTCTTCAAGAATACTAAGGGTCACTTGAAAATTCTTTTCTCTTAACAGATAGGGTAATTTTTTGAGAAGATGACTAAGAAGAATTGGTTTTTCAATTCCTTTTGTTTTTAACTCACCCAAAAGCCTCTCTAAATCTGGAGTATTTTCTTCAATTGTGGGTGGAGAAAGGGCTAAAAAAATCTTTTTCAAAAGGGGAGAAAGTGTTAATTCTTCAGTTCTCTCAACTGCTTTGGCTCTAATTTTTCTTAAAAGCGCCTTTCTATCATAATGACTTTCAATGGGAATCCGAATAATTAAATCGCTTCTAGGATAAAGTGTGCAGGCTTTGTAGTAATTACCATCAATTCTCTCGCCTTTAAAATCTCCCTTTTCTACTATAACCTTACATTTATTACAAGCGCCTATTCCCCCACAACTTGCGTTAATATGAATTCCTAAACGCATAGCCAGCTCAAGCACACTCTCTTCTGGTAAAATTTCTTCTTCTATTTCATAAGGTAAAAAAAGGACTTTGGACATGCCTCCTTACCTCTCATTTTTTTTAACATTATAGGATAAAATTTATAATTGACCTTTTCAACTCTTCCAATTTAAAATACTATTTTTCACAATTAAGGGTAATCCACAAATTCATGCAACCTAATGATAAACAAAGGTGAACCAGTATGGATTGCCTTTTAAAAACTTTAAAGGTTTATTACTTGACAAGTTGGTGAAAAGGCTATAAATAATTGAGTATGTTTAAGATTGCCATTATTGGAGGTGGTTCCTGGGGAACCGCCTTAGGTAAAGTCCTTGCAGAAAAAGATTACGAGGTCTGGCTTTTAGTTAGGCGCAAAGAAGTTGCCTTTGCTATTGAAAAGGAAAAGGAAAACCCCTTTTATTTACCAAAAATTAAACTTCCAAATAAACTGAGAGCCTCAACTTCTCCTGAAGATGCTCTTAAAAATGCCTTTTTAGTTATTTGGGCAATACCTTCTCATGCTGTAGAATTGACTTTAAGAAACTATTATTCTTACCTTAAGGATATATCAATTCATATTTCCGGGATAAAAGGGTTAGACCTTGAAAGTAGAAAAAGCCCGTTAATACTTTTACAGGATGCTTTAGGAAAGAAAAATTTTTATTTTGTATTAGGAGGCCCTTCTTTTGCTCTTGAAGTTGCAAAGGGATTGCCTACAGCTGTTGTATTAGCAGGACAAGAAGGAAAGGAAATTTTAAAAATTCAAGAAATACTTGCTTGGAAATATTTTAGAGTTTATAGAAGTTATGACCCTATTGGAGTTGAACTTGCTGGAGCCTTAAAAAATGTCATAGCCATAGCCTCGGGTATTTGCGATGGATTAGCCTTAGGTCTTAATGCGAGAGCAGGTCTTATTACTCGCGGCTTAGTTGAGATGATTAGAATTGGAACACATCTTGGAGGGAAAAAAGAAACTTTTTATGGATTAGCTGGATTAGGAGATTTAGTCTTAACTTGTACAGGGTTTCTCTCAAGAAATTATCAAGTAGGTCTAAAAATAGCCAAAGGGGAGGATTTGGATAGTATCCTAAAAGAATTGAAACAAGTAGCAGAGGGGGTAAAAACAGTTGCTACCATCAAAGCTTTAAGTGAAGAATTAAACATACCTTTACCAATTTGTGAAGAAGTATATAACGTTTTGTATAATAAAGAAAAGCCTGAAAAATCAATAGAAAGACTTTTGAGTAGAACTTTAAAAGAAGAGTTTGAGGAGGGGGTGCAATGAAAAAATTAAAGTTACTTTTACATGTGCCAGAATCAGAAAGATTTGAAGCCGCACTAAAACAGGCAAGAAATTTTGCTTTGGCTATGGGAGATAAACCCTATGAAATTATTATTTTAGTTAATTTTGAGGGAGTCACCGTTATAGAAAAATTTTCAACCTTTACCGACCTGTTTAAAGAGGTTTTAAACTTTGGTATTAAAATATTCTTTTGTGAAAATGCTTTAAAAGCCTTTAATATACCCCTTGAAATGGTACCAAAAGAAACTCACACTGTGAGCGCTGGAATTTTAGCTCTGGTAGAATGGCAAGAAGAAGGTTTTCGCTATGTAAGAGCTTAATTAATTAAATTAGTCTTAGAAATTATATATAATAGCATTAACAAATAATCTCCATCATTTTTTAATTAATTTTATACTTCATTCTGGGATTTATTCCGTTAAATTTTCTTTTTTTCTTTAGAAGAAATTTTTAAATTAAAAAATAAAAAAAATTAAAATTAAAAAAGCTAATATAAGAAAATTGCAATTTTTTTTAATTTATTTTAAAATTTGGATATGTATTAAAATTTTTTTTATTAATTTGTTTTATATAATTAAATTGTAAAATGGTAAAAAATCAAAACAGGGGGGAGTATATGGGGTTAGATCGTAGAGATTTTTTAAAGACTGGTTTACTCACAGGGTTAGCCTCCCTAATGGGCGACCCAAGTTTAAAAGCCTTTGCTAAAACAGCTACAGTTGGACCTAAGGAAAAAGTAGAAGCAAAACTTGAGATGGGTAAATGGATTGCTTCCACATGTCAGGGCTGTACCACTTGGTGTCCCGTTGAAATTATGGTTTTAAATGGAAGGGCTGTAAAGGTAAAGGGGAACAGTTTATCCAAACAAAATTATGGTTATGTATGCCCCAGAGGACACTTATCCTTACAACAGCTTTATGATCCAGATAGAGTAAAAGTTCCCCTAAAGAGGACAAATCCGCAAAAGGGAAAGGGAATTGATCCTAAATTTGTCCCTATTTCTTGGGATGAGGCCTTAGATATAATTACAGACAAAATGCTTGAGCTAAGAAAAAATGGAGAGCCTCATAAGTTTGTTCTATTTAGAGGTAGATATACCCATTTGCACCCAATTATTTACGAAGCCTTGCCAAAAATTTTTGGGTCTCCTAATAATATTTCCCATAGTTCCATCTGTGCAGAAGCTGAAAAATTTGGAGCTTATTATACTGAAGGAGAGTGGGAATACAGAGACTATGATCTTGATAATTGTAAATATTTAGTGATTTGGGGATGTGACCCTGCCAATTCTAATAGAATGGTTCCTGGATTTATAAGAAAATTTGGTGAAGTATTGGATAGAGCCACAGTTGTCGTAGTGGATCCTCGTCAGCACACAACTGCCTCAAAAGCACATATGTGGCTTCCTATAATTCCTGGAACAGATGGTGCCTTAGCAGTTGCTTTAGCACATGTAATTTTAGTTGAAGGTTTATGGAACAAAGAATTTGTAGGTGATTTTAAAGATGGTAAAAATAGATTTAAACCAGGGGAGACAGTTGATGAGACAACCTTTGAGGAAAAATACACTTATGGTTTAGTTAAGTGGTGGAATTTAGAATTGAAAGATAAAACACCTGCTTGGGCAGAAAAGATTTGCGGTATCCCAAAGGAAAGTATCGAAAAAGTGGCAAGGGGCATGGGGAAAGCAGCTCCTCATGTAATTGTTTGGCTTGGCCCAGGTGCTTGTATGCATGTAAGAGGTGCCTATACTGCTATGGCCATACATGCCTTAAACGGTCTTTTAGGCTCAGTAGATAACATAGGTGGTACCATATATGCAGTAAAACAACCAAC
>JBKBRL010000092.1:0-4321 GCA_046292115.1 Caldimicrobium sp. | reverse complement strand
GGTTGTTATGAATAAGAGTTATAGGTGTTATGGATCAGAGTTATAGGTAAAAATTTTTCCATCTAAAGGTATTTTAAGTGCTCAGTTTTTGGTTTGTCATTTTATAGCTTTTATCTTATAATAACTAAAAATTTTTTAAAATCTAATGTATAATAAGGAGCAAAAAAGAAGGGGGATCTTTTGGAGAAGACGATACCATTTTTAGACCTAAAGAGAGCCTATAACTATTATGGCGCAGAAATAGAAGAGGCAGTTATTAGGGTTTTAAGAAGTGGAATTTACTTAAATGGGGAAGAGACAGCTTCCTTAGAGAAGGAGCTCGCAAATTATTTAGGTGTTAATTTTGCTGTAGGAGTATCCTCAGGAACTGAGGCACTCTATCTAATATTGAAAGCTTTAGATCCACCTCAAGGTAGTTGTGTTTTGCTACCTTCTTTTACTTTTGTATCAACAGCAGAAGTAATAGTTAGAGCAGGATTAAAACCTATTTTTGTTGATATTGAACCAGAGACACCTAACATTTCTATTGATTCATTAGTAGAAACCTATAAAAAATTAAAACTCTCTGGAGAAAAAGTTTTTGCTGTGATTGCTGTTAGTATATTTGGCATCCCTGCAAGGCTGCAAGATTTACTGGAATTTTGTAATGAGGAAAAAATCTTTCTCATTGAAGATATATGCCAAGCCTTTGGGTCAGAGGTTGGGAATAAAAAAGTAGGAAGTTTTGGCATAGCCAGTGCTACTTCTTTTTACCCTACGAAGAGTTTAGCCGCTTGCGGGGATGCAGGAATGGTTTTTACAAATAATGAAGCCATATATAAAAAAATCAAAATTTTAAAAGAGCACGGTCAAATTGCTCCTTATTCCTATGCTTATCATGGGATAAATGGTAGGATTGATGAATTACAATGTGCTATCTTGAGAGTTAAATTTAAGCATTTCCCAAAGGAAGTACAATTAAGAAAAAAATTGGCAGAGTTTTATTTTCAAGAATTAGCTCACTGCCCTGTGAAAATGTTTCAAATAGATATTGTTACAAAACCGGTTTATTCACTTTTTTCTATAAGAATAAAAGAAAGAGATAGACTACAACAGTTTTTAGAAAGTAAGGGAATTACAACAAAGATTTATTATCCAACCCCTTTACACAAACAGCCTATTTATGCTCAATACCAGGTAGGCGAAGAAGCTTCTTTACCTGAAACGGAAAGGCTTTGTCAAGAGGTCTTAAGTTTACCCTTTTTCCCCTATCTTTCCGTTGAGGAAGCAAAATATGTGGTAGAAAAGATAAAAGAATTCTATGGTGTTAAATAATGAGATATCATATTTCTATACCCTTTGAGCTTTTGAGAGAGAAATACCTACCTAAGGTATTAGAAAAGAGGATAGGAGTTGAAATAACACTTAAGGCAGAGGCTTTAGATAACTTTTCCAGAGGAGAATTTAGGAAGATTGCCCACATTCTAAAAGAGGAAGAAATACCTCGGAGTATTCATTTACCCTTTATGGATTTATCACTTGCTGCCCTAGACCCATGGATTAGAAAGGTTAGTTTAAATAGACTTATTCAAGGACTTGAAAGGGCCTCATTATTTGAACCAATAATTGCTGTTTTTCACAGTGGGTATCACCCAGATTATCATAGAGAACCAAAAGAGGAGTGGAGGAAAATTTTTATAGAAGAGAGTCTTCAGGTCATTTTAAAGGAAGCTAAAGATTTAAAGCTAACTTTGGCCCTTGAAAATGTGTTTGAGCCTGATCCAACATTTTTAGAGCCCATTTTTATGTTTTACAAAGGTGATCTTTTTTGGTGCTTTGATCCAGCCCATGCTAAAGTTTTTTCAGAAAAAGAGGAATTGGAGTGGCTCAAGTTGTTAGGTTTTTATCTTCAAGAAATACATTGTCATGATAATCTTGGTAAATGGGATGATCATTTACCTTTAGGAAAAGGGATAATTAAGTTTGAAGAGATATTTGCTATGCTTAGAGCCATGGAGTTACAGCCCCTTTTTACCATAGAAGCAAAAAAAGAAGAGGATGCTCTTCTTTCTCTTCACTATCTTCAAGCAAAAATAGTCTGAGAGAACTATTGTATGAAATTTAAAAAGTGGTTTTTGATAACTCTATTCATATGTACAGTATTTTCTCATACTTTTCTTAAAGCCCAAGAGGTAGAAGATTTATTTTCAGAATATATTGAAAATGTAGAAATTTTACCCTCAGAGATTGTGAAACACCTTCCTTTGGATGTAAACGCACAAATTGCTTATTTTATTAAATATTTTACTACAGAGAAGAGAGAAGTAGTTGAGAGATGGTTTAAAAGATGTGGCCCCCTTTTACCTTATTTTAGGATTATTTTTAAAGAGGAGGGTTTACCGGAAGACCTAATTTATCTTGCTTTAGTAGAAAGTGGATGTAATCCCTTTGCGGTATCTCCTGCTAAAGCGGTGGGGATCTGGCAATTTATAGAGCGCACTGCTAAAAATTATGGGTTAACGATTGATTTTTGGATTGACGAGAGAAGAGATTTTATAAAGTCAACTTATGCAGCGGCAAAGTATTTAAAAAAGTTATATGAGATTTTTGGAGATTGGAGACTTGCTGTAGCAAGTTATAATGCAGGAGAAGGCAGAGTGTCAAGGGCTCTTAAGGCAAAAAATTTTGTAGACTACTGGAGATTAATGATGAGTGGGGCAATTCCTTATGAGACTTATGCTTATTTACCACAGTGGTTAGCTATTTCTGCTATAGCTAAAAATCCTCAAAAGTATAACTTTGAACCTATAAAAGAGGATCCCTTTGATTATGTAGAAGTTGAGGTGCCTGGTGGTATAGATCTAAGAGCTTTAGCCCTTGCAGCTGAGACCAATTGGGAAACCTTTAGAATATTAAATGCAGAATTAAGAAGAGATTTTACTCCTCCAAATAGATCATATTTAATAAAAATTCCTTTTACTTCTAAAAAAAGATTTTTAGAAAACTTAGCCAATATAGAGTTAAAGGAAATAAAGTTTATCACTCCAGAAGGTGAAGTCCTTTTATATGTTTTAGATGAGGATAGAGCTTACACACTTTTTAATGAGAAAACTATAATCGATAAAAAAGATGGTAAAAAAAACTTAAATGATAACTGAGTAAAACAACTTTCATCAAATAAAAAGAGTTCATTAAAAACTTATTCTTCAAAAAAAAATGCGCAGATAAAAAGAACTTTCATAGTAATAATATTTCAAGAACTAAAAAAGACGATAAAAAAAAATTTAAAAAAATAACTCAAGATAAAATTTTTTGTAATTTTTTTATGAAAAATTCTGCTTTTTCTAAAGAATCAAAGTGGAAAATGAAGGAAGGCTTTTTTCTTGTTAACTTTATTTCAACTTTAGTGCCAACAAGTTTACTTAATTCATTAGCTAAATTGAGTAAATCGGGGTCTGGCTCCATTTTTTTGGGTAAAGTTTCTCCCTTTTTCCATTTTTCAACTAATTTCTCTGTTTCTCTTACTGATAAATTTTTCTCCAGAATGATATTTCTTGCCTTAAGTTGTAAATCTTCATTGGGTAGGGAAAGCAAAGCTTTAGCATGCCCTACACTTAGGCGTTCTTCTAAGAGATCCTTCTGGATGACTTCTGGCAGTTTAAGAAGTCTAATAAAATTTGCCACTGTAGCCCTATCTTTGCCTACCTTTTCTGCAATCTCCTCTTGAGTAAATCCAAAGCGATCAATCAAGTTTTTATAGGCAAAAGCAATTTCCATAGCGTTTAAATCTTTTCTTTGCAAGTTTTCCATAACCGAGATAAGTAAAGCTTCTTCGTCGGAGAGCTCTTTTATAATTACAGGAACTGTTTTTAAGCCTAATTTTTTAGCAGCTCTTAGCCTTCTCTCACCAGCTACACATTCATAGAGCCCCTCTGTTACTTTTCTTACAACTATAGGTTGAATAATTCCCTTTTCCTGAATAGATTTTAGTAATTCCTGAAAAGATTCATCTTCTCTAAAGGTGATCCTGGGTTGGAGGCTAAAATAGGTAACCTCCTCTGTAGGAAGTTCAGTATAGCCTTTAGGTAAAGCCCCCTTTTTTAGGTCTTCCTCTGATAACTCTGGCAGTAACTCCGATAAGCCTTTACCTAAAGCACGCTTTTTTATTTTTAGTCCCATTAGTCTTCTCTAAGCAAAAGAGGTGGTAAAAGTTTAAGAGATAGTGCTCTTTCTATTTGATAGGATAAGGTGAGTACCCTTTCATCACAAAAGGAAGGTCCAATAATTTGAGCAGAAATAGGTAGTCCCTCTCTGGATAGAGCTATGGGTAAACTTAAAGCAG
>JBKBRL010000091.1:0-4381 GCA_046292115.1 Caldimicrobium sp. | reverse complement strand
ACCCTGGTCAATTTTTAAAAATAAAAGTTTACAAAGAAGGATTTGATCCCCTCTTTCCAAGACCATTTACTGTGCATTACATTGAAGGGACAACCTTGCAAATCCTTTTTCAGGTAGTTGGGAAAGGAACTAAATTATTAAGTGAGGTTAGAGAGGGAGAATTTTTGGAATTTTTGGGCCCCCTTGGGGAGCCCTTTCCTAAGGAAATAGAGTATCCTTTGGCTCTTTGCGCAGGTGGAATCGGTGTTGCAGGTTTCCCTTTTTTTCTTAAAAGCCTCTCTATGGAGGAGAGAGAAAAAACCTTTTTATTTTATGGGGCAAAGAGCAAGAAAGAGCTTGTACGCTTAGATCTTCTAAAAGAGCTATGTCCTAAGGTTTGCCTTGCCACAGAAGATGGCTCCCTGGGTTATAAAGGTTATGTTACTGAACTTTTAGAAGAGGAATTAAAAAAGGGAACTATAAACACCCTTCTTGCTTGTGGTCCCATTCCTATGCTAAAAAAAATAAAAATCTTAGGTGAGCGCTATGATGTTAGGACTTATCTTGTACTTGAAACCTTTATGGCTTGCGGAACAGGTTTTTGTTTGGGATGCGTTATCCCTAAAAAGGAAGGTGGCTATTTCCATCTCTGCAAAGAAGGACCTACCCTATTAGCTAATTTAGTGGAACTATAACGAAAAGGAGGCAGATTGTGTTTCCAGTAAAGCTGGGAAAGAATACTTTTAAAACTCCTCTATTTCTTGCTTCAGGGACTTGGGGTTTAGGGGATACCCTTTTAACCTACTTAAAAAAAGAGGAATTACAAGAATGCGTAGGGGCATTGATAACTAAAGGGATTTCTCTTAAACCTATGCCAGGAAATCCACCTCCACGGCTCTATGAGACTTCCTCTGGTTTGATAAATTCCATAGGCCTTGAAAATCCTGGGATAGAAGCCTTTCTTAAAATATATTTTCCCTCTCTAAAAGCCTTGGAACTCCCCATAATTATTAATTTGCACGGGAGAGAAATCCGCGAGTTTGTAGCTTTAGTTGAAAGACTTAAAGAAGTTGAAATCTCTGGTATTGAATTAAATATTTCCTGTCCCAATGTAGCCAAAGGTGGAATTGCCTTTTCCCAATCTCCTAAAGAGGTGTATGAATTAGTAAAAAGGGTAAGAAAAGTATATGAAGGCGCATTAATAGTTAAATTATCTCCAGTTGGGCCTGTGTATGAAGTTGCCAAGGCTTCAGAGGAGGCAGGAGCATGTGCCATCACAGTTGCCAACACCTATCCAGCTTTAGGTATAATTTCTTTTGAGCCTTTGCAGATTATAAAAGGAGGGCTCTCAGGACCAGCTATAAAACCTCTAACTTTAAGATTGGTTTTTGAACTCTCTCAAAGGGTTAAGATTCCCATAATTGCCTCAGGGGGGATAACTTCAGGGAAAGACATTGTGGAATATATGATAGTTGGGGCAAAAGCTTTTCAGCTTGGCACAGTCAATCTTCTTGATCCAAGGGCTTGTGTAAAAATATATTATGAGGCAAAAGAAATACTTACTCGCATAAACTTAAAGGAGGTGGTATAAATGTTTAAGTTTTTACTTTGGATAATTCTTTTAATTTTAGTTGTTTTTTTCGTAGCCTTTAATGTAAATCCCAAAGTAACAGTACATCTATTTCCTGGAGTTAGCTTAACGGACATTCCCTTGGCGTTAGTTATTATATTTAGCTTTCTTTTGGGATTACTTTTAGGGCTTCTCCTTCTTTATCCAAAGCTTTTGAAAGCTAATTATCAACTTCACCGCTTAGAAAAGAAGTTAAAAGAGTGTACCCCTAAAGAAGAAGCAGGAAAGGAGAAAGAGCCACTTCCTAATGCTTAATATACTCTATGCTTAAAATACTCTCGTTGCACGAGCTTTTAAAAAAAGGAGTAAGGGAAGGGGTTTTCCCAGGGGCAGTTTTAGGTATTCTCTATAAAAGAAGCACCTATCTTCTTTCTGCAGGCTACTCAAGTTTAACTCCCTTTCTTGAACCTATGGAAGAGGGGTTAATTTTTGATTTGGCTTCTCTAACTAAACCTTTAGCCACAGGTCTCATTTTAATAAAGCTTCTCCAGGAAGGGATGGATTTAGATTTAGAAAAACCTCTTGGTTATTATATCTCTGCCAAAGAGCCTCTCTCTCAAATTCCACTCTTTAGATTTCTTAATCATACCTCTGGCCTTAAAGCTTGGTATCCCTTCTATAAAGAAGGACCTCTCCATTTAGAAAAAATCTATGAGATGATACAAAATCTACCTTTAGAATATTCACCCGGAAGTAGGTGTTTATATTCCGATTTAAATTTTTTTCTTATAACCTACTTTCTTGAAAAACTTACAGGGGCATCCTTTGAGAAACTCTTTGAGGAGGCTAAAAAGAAGCTTTTTTTTACTAAAAAGGAAGTTTTACTTTTTAATCCTTTAAAAAAAGGGGTGGATCAAGAAAGGATTGTCCCCACTTCCTATGACCCAGAAAGGAAAAAAATTTTAAGAGGAATTGTGGAAGATGAGAACACAAGAGCTTTAGGGGGTGTAAGTGGAGTAGCAGGGCTTTTTGGAAATATCTACGGGGTATTAAAGGTGCTTGAGAGTTTCCTTAGTGCCTACTTAGGAGAAAGTGCGGCTTTTAAAAGAGACATTATAAGGTATTTTTTTGAATTTAAAGATAGTGTTTCAGATTTTGCATTAATATTTATGAGGCAAAGTTTTTCTTCCTATTCAGCAACAGGAGGATCTCTTTCTCCGAGCTCCATTGGGCACTTAGGATATACAGGCTGTTCCTTCTTTATAGATTTAGAAAGGCATTTAATAATCATTCTTCTTTCAAATAGAGTACATCCTCAAAGGGGAAATGAGCTCATAAAAGAATTTAGGCCTCTTTTACATAGAAAAATCATAGAAATGTTAGAAGGGAGGGTGAGAGGAGATGAAAGTATTATTAAATGTAGATGAGATGCCAAAGGCTTGGTTAAACCTTGTGCCTTATTTACCAGAACCGTTGCCCCCACCCCTTCATCCCCAAACCAAGGAACCCCTTAATCCCAAGGATTTATTAGGAATTTTTTCTGAGCCCATAATTGAACAGGAAGTTTCAACGGATGAATGGATAGAGATCCCTGAAGAAATAAGGAAGGTTTATGCCCTTTGGAGACCAACGCCCCTTATTCGGGCAATAAATTTGGAAAAATTTTTAGATACACCTGCGGAAATTTATTATAAATATGAAGGGCAATCACCACCAGGTAGTCATAAACCAAATACTGCAGTAGCGCAAGCATATTTTAATAAAAGGGCAGGTATAAAGAAGCTCACTACAGAAACAGGAGCAGGACAATGGGGTAGTGCTTTAGCGTTTGCTACACAGTACTTTGGGCTTGAATGTGAAGTTTATATGGTGCGTGCAAGCTATTATCAAAAACCCTATAGAAAAGTTCTTATGGAACTTTGGGGTGCCAGTGTTTATCCATCACCTTCTCAAAATACACAAACAGGCAGAACCTTTTTAGAGAAAGATAAAGACCATCCCGGAAGCTTAGGTATTGCTATAAGCGAAGCCATAGAGAGGGCTTTAGAGGAGAAAGATACAAAATACTCCTTAGGTAGCGTATTAAATCATGTACTTTTACATCAGACTATAATTGGTCTTGAGGCAGAAAAACAAATGGAAAAAATTGGTCGTTATCCAGACTATGTTATTGGCTGTGTTGGTGGAGGAAGTAATTTTGCAGGATTAGCCTTCCCATTTTTAAAAAGAAAGATTATAGGGGAAAAACCAAACACAGAATTTTGGGCAGTAGAGCCAGAAGCTTGTCCAACTCTTACTAAAGGTGAGTACAAATACGATTTTGGAGACACGGCAGGCTTAACTCCTCTTGTGAAAATGTATACTTTAGGGGCAGATTTTATACCACCACCCATTCATGCAGGTGGTCTGCGTTACCACGGGGATGCTCCTCTTTTATGTGCCTTTTATCATAACGGCTTCATTAAAGCATCTGCCTATAGTCAAAATGAAATATTTTCTGCAGGAGTTCTATTTGCTAAAACCGAGGGCATCGTCCCCGCCCCTGAATCAGCTCATGCCGTGAAAAAAGCCATAGACCTTGCTTTAGAGTGTAAGGAAAGAAAGGAGAAAAAAATTATTTTATTTAATCTTTCAGGGCACGGCTACTTTGATTTGTCAGCTTATGAAAGTTATTTGAAAGGAGAATTAAAATAAATTATCCATAATGCTATGGAAGAGTGCTTAAAGCTCCTCCAATAAGTTGTATTTTGCATTAAGCAATATGTAAGGAAAGATGCCTTAGCCATTCCTCAATCGTAGCAATCTTAATAAAGTTTTTCGCCTCCTCTTCTG
>JBKBRL010000090.1:0-4412 GCA_046292115.1 Caldimicrobium sp. | reverse complement strand
CTCGTCACTAAAAAGGTCCTTTGCTTTGGAAACTCTCAAAAGAGATATTTTTTCTTCAGTTTTCTTATATAATTCCTTAGGTGCTGGAGGCAAGGCTATCAATCTTCTCAAAAGTGGAACCTGAGATAAATTAACCTTTAGAGCTTCTATCGTCTTTTCTTTAAAATCTTTAAAGGACTCTAAAAGGCTCTCTTTGAGACTACAGGAGCTTAGAAAAAAGCAGATGAAAATTAAAAAAAAGGCTCTTAAGAGAAAAAAATTCTTAACACATTTATTATAACAAAGCACATCTAAAAATTTAAAAAATTTATTATATTTTGTCAAGCAAAAATATGATAATCTTTATAATCTTAGACCCGAGCTAAACCCGTGAATACCACAAAACCTCCTTTTCCATTTATGTCAAAAATATTGTAGTTCCTACTAAGAAATCTAAAAAAATTTTTTACAACTATTGTCTGTTAAATATCCTTGACCATCTCTCTTGACAAATTAAACTTTTTGAAATAAATTGAAATTAAATATGAGAATCAATTTCAAAATTAAAAATGAAGATTTTTGAAAACTTTGCTGCCAGGGAGGGTTAAAAATAATAAATTATTTACCTTTGGAACTTCATCAATTTTAAGTGATGAAGTAATTACCTATGAAAGGCATATCAAACCTATTATGGAGGCTAAATGTATAGCCTGCCACGGTGCTAACACTCCACCCTATAGGGAATTTAAAAAAGATAAAAATAAATGGGTTCAACAAGGGTTAGGTCCCAAAATGGATACTTATGAGGATTTAATGAGCTATGTAAATGGAGATGATGCAGGAGCTCTTATGAGACGTCTGGATGATGGCACCAATAAACCTGATGGTAAACCCGGAAATATGTATGCATACCTTGGTTCTACTGAAGAAGAGAGACAGCAAAACTTAAAAGTCTTTAAAAAATGGGTTGGCCATTGGACTTTAAAAAGAAAAAAAGAATGGACTGATGAAGACTACAAAGCTATTAAAGCTTTAAAGTAAAATTAATAAAGTCTCATCCCTCCCTGGCAGAATATTTTAAAAAATTTCATCCTTACTTTTTAACTTGTCATTATTGCTAAAAATATACTCTTCTGGCTATAATAGTTTCTTGAGAAAACTGTAAAGGTACCTCATTAAGTTGTCTATCATTACGAGGTAGGGGTCTATCACCTAAATGTTTTAAGACTCTTCTATAACACTTTAAAACAGGCAATCTTACTACAGATTTCTATAGAACCTCTCAAGTAATTACTAAACAGTTTCTTTCTTAAGGAGATAGCTTAACGGGAGCGTAGAGTCAGTCAATTCATTGACAGATCATTAAAGAAGGACCTTTGTAGTTTTGGTTGATAATCTTTCAAAAGTTTGTTAAAATAAAGAGATCCTTAAAAATAAAGGAGGTTATATGTTAGAAGGAAAGGTCGCACTAATTACTGGTGCTTCACGTGGGATTGGAAGAGCCATTGCCTTAGAATTTGCTAAGGCAGGGGCTGATGTGATTATAAATTATCATCATTCCAAGGCACAAGCAGAAGAATTGGCAAAAGAAATTGAGGGCCTTGGCAAAAAGGCCTATTTAGCTCCCTTTGATGTAGCCAATTCAAAGGAAGTTAAAGAAGCTGTAAAAGCTTTGGAAGAAAAGGTTGGGACTATTCATATATTAGTAAATAATGCTGGTATCACCAGGGATAGTCTTTTATTAAAAATGAAAGAAGAAGATTGGGAGGCAGTGCTTAGAACCAATCTTTTTAGTGCCTTCTATGTAACTCAAGCAGTTCTTCCAATGATGCTTAAAGCTCGTTGGGGAAGGATAATCAATATTTCCTCGGTCGTTGCCTTTACAGGAAATCCAGGGCAAAGTAATTATGCCTCTGCAAAAGCAGGTTTGATAGGCTTTACCAAAGCACTTTCTTTAGAACTTGCTGGAAGAAATGTTACAGTTAATGCTATTGCACCAGGCTATATTGAAACAGATATGACAAATAAATTGCCAGAAAAGGTGAAGGAAGCTTTTTTACAAGAAATTCCCTTAAAGAGGCCTGGATTGCCTGAAGAGGTTGCTTATCTTGCTCTCTTTTTAGCAAGTGATCAAGCAAGCTATATTACAGGCGCTGTATTTCATATAAATGGAGGGCTCTATCGAGGATAAATTCTTAGAAATTGATGGTTCCTATGGAGAGGGAGGGGGGCAGGTCCTTCGCACTGTTTTATCGCTTTCTGCTATATTATTAAAACCCATAAAGCTTTATAATATTAGAGCAAAAAGACCCAAACCTGGTCTTCAGCCTCAACACTTAGCTTGTTTAAGAGCTTGTCGTGAACTAACTTCTGCCATCACAATGGGAGAAGAACTTCATTCTCAGGAAATAATCTTTTCACCACAAAGAAGACCAAAGAGAGACACCTATTTCTTCAATATTGGAACAGCAGGGGCAACTTCTCTACTCTTTCAAACCCTTTTATATCCTTTAGCTTTTTCTGAGGGAGGCACATTGATTCTTCAAGGAGGAACTCACATACCCCATTCCCCTACTTTTCATTATTTAGAAAGGGTTTTCCAACCTGTTCTTACTGCTTTTGGTTATAAATTTAGTCTCTCTCTTGAAAAAGCAGGCTTTTATCCAAAGGGAGGAGGTAAAATTAGAGCTTCCATTGATAAAACAAGTCTATTTAAACTACCTAAATTTACTCCAGGCTTTCATGTAGAAAAGGTAGAGGTGATAAGCTTATGTAGTGATGATTTACCCACACATATTATTGAAAGGCAAGCGCAAGCTGCTTATGAACCTTTAAATAAGACTAATATCCATGTTCAAATTTCCAAAATTAAATTACCCAGTTCATCTCCAGGGACTATGGTTTTTGTATATGGGAAGGATGGAGAAAAGCATGCAGGGTTTACAGCGCTGGGGAAGAAAGGAGTTCCTGCAGAAAAAGTGGGAAAAGAGGCAGCCTCAGCTTTTTTAGAGTTTTTACAATCTAATGCTCAAGTAGATCCCTATTTGGGAGATCAACTGGTTCTTCCCTTAGCCCTGATTGTACTTCATAATAATAATGAAAAATTTTTTACCTATACCGTAAGTAAAATCACAAACCATCTTTTGACACAAGCTTGGTTAATCCCCCAATTTTTAGATAAAATAAAGATACAAATTTTTGGTAAAATCCATGAAAAAGGAGAGGTCTTAATTGAAAGAGCATGAAGAGATAAAAAAAATATTAAAAAACTTTTGGGAAAAAAATCCTCATCTCAGAGGGATCCCCTATGAGGAATGGGAAAAAGCTTATGATAAGGCAAAACTTATTTTTACAACTTGGAAAAACTTCACCTTTTTTAGATTGAACAAAGAGTTTAAAAATTTTCCTGTAGGTACTTTCTTCAATGACAAACTGTTTATAAAAGGGTATCCCTCTATACCAAGGATTTATATTTTAAAAACTGGACTCAAGCGATATCTAACCTATCCCTTTTATGCTGAGGAAAAAATAGAGGGATATAATGTAAGATTAGTAAAAGTTGGTAGAGAAATTTTAGCCTTCACCCGTAGAGGTTATATTTGTCCTTTTGCCACTGATAGATGGGAAGATTTTTTGCCAAGGCTTTCGGAGTTTTTTGAAAAATTTCCCAATTGTTATATTTGTTGCGAAGTAGCTGGACCTGAAAACCCTTTTGTAAGTGAATGGCCTCAATATATAAAGGAAGATATTAATTTTTTTGTTTTTGATATAGTAAACTGGGAAAAAGGAGAATTTTTTGAGGTTTCAAAAAAATTAAAATTATTAAAGGAATTTAACCTCAATCATCCTGAAATTTTAGGTCCTTTAGACCCAGAAAAAGACTATGAATTTATCCGAAAGACCATAAAGAGATATCACTCAGAAGGAAGAGAAGGCTTTGTTTTTAAAACAGAGGCAAATACTGCCCGGGTTAAATATGTTACTCCCTATTCTAACCTTATGGATCTCAAAATAGTATTTCCCTTCTTAGGGGAGGTGGATCCCAATTATGTAAGTCTAAGGCTGATAAGACTATTGACAAGTCTATATGAATTTGAGGATTATAAAGAGGAAATCTTCCGAGACATTGGAAAATATCTTTTTGAAGATGCCCTAAAATTATTAAAAAGTAAAGAAATTTGCGAAGAAACATTTACAGTGCGGTTTAAAAAAGAAGAAAATTTCTTAGCCCTCCTTGCCCATTTCAAATTAGCAAGGGTTAATATTGAAGTGCTGGAAAAGACTTGGAAAAAGAACTATCTTTTTGTAAAATTTAAAAAGATATATCCTAAAGCCACCCAGTTTTGGCGTCATAAATTAGAGGGATGGGGGGAATTTGACTAAATATTATCCCATTTTTTTAAACTTAGAGAATAAAGAGGTAGTGGTAATTG
>JBKBRL010000089.1:0-4416 GCA_046292115.1 Caldimicrobium sp. | reverse complement strand
CTATTACCTTTACCTCCCTTTTTCTTAGCCTAAACCAAAGGGATCCCTTAGGCAAAATGTTTTTTGTTCCCCATATCACTACAGGACACACCTCAACTCCAGCCTTTATGGGAATTAAAAAGCCTGCTTTCTTAAAAGGCAAAAGAGAACCATCCCTACTCCGAGTTCCTTCAGGAAAAATCACCAAGGAATGCCCCTCTTTCAGGCGATCCACACAAGCATACAAACTCTTTAACCCTTCTTTTGGGTCTTCTCTTTCTACAGGTATATATCCCAAAGCACCAATTCCCCAGCCAAAAATAGGGATCTTAAAAAGACTTTTTTTAGCTAAGAACCTTATATCATAATCTTTAAGAAGCACTTCTAATACTGGGATATCAAGCTGACTTTGATGGTTGCTGATAAAGACATAATTTTTCCCCTTGGGTGGAAGGGCACCCTCTTCAATCCTAACTTTAATTCCTAATATAAACATCAAACCTCTACACCAAAGAGTAGCCAAAGCCTTTCTTTTAGTTATTATGGCAAGAATTCCAAATG
This sequence comes from Caldimicrobium sp., assembly GCA_046292115.1. Classification (GTDB taxonomy): domain Bacteria; phylum Desulfobacterota; class Thermodesulfobacteria; order Thermodesulfobacteriales; family Thermodesulfobacteriaceae; genus Caldimicrobium. The sequence continues at coordinate 3,876 of JBKBRL010000089.1, read as the reverse complement.
TTGGCACTGTAAAAAGAATGTATATCCAAGAAAAAACATTTTTCAATATTTCTAATAAAAGCCTCATAATTCCTAAATTCTTAAGAAATTTCTAAGAAGTTTAACTCCTTCGGGAAGCTCTTCTCCTGTAAAATCCCAAGCTATGGGTGGTGTTTTAAGTTTCATCCAGGCACTAAGGGAAGTGCCAATAGATTCTGGATGGAACTGAACCCCTTCCAAGGGAAATTCTTTATGTCTCACACCCATAATTTCTCCATCTTCACTCCTTGCAGTAATGTCAAGCTGAAGAGGAAGACTATCAGGGTCTATAGCTAAGGAATGATATCTCATAGCCTGAAAGGGATTGGGCAACTGAGTAAAAACACCCTTTCCGTCGTGATAAATTAAAGAGATCTTTCCATGCATAAGCCTCTTTGCTCTAATAATCCTACCACCCAAGGCATAGGCTATACATTGATGCCCTAAGCAAACTCCAAGTATAGGCACTTCTCCTACCATCTCCTTAATTATGGCTACAGAGATTCCTGCCTCCTTAGGTGTACAAGGCCCAGGGGAAATTATTATATGGGTAGGCTTAAGCCTCCTAATCTCATCCACAGTAATCTCATCATTTCTAAAAACTATAACCTCTCCTGACCAAAGCTTCTCTACCATTATTCCAACTAATTGCACCAAGTTATAAGTAAAGGAATCATAATTGTCAATAACTAAAATTCTTTTCATAGAAAATATCCCTTCCCAAAAAGTTCTAAAGCCTTTTCTAAGGCTTTGGCTTTATTAATGGTTTCTTCATATTCCCTTTCTGGTATAGAATCAGCAACAATTCCTGCTCCTGCTTGTAGGTAGAGGCGATTTTTCTTCTGAAAAAAAGTTATTATAGTTATACAAAATCCATATTTTGGGAAAAGCTAAAATATCCTACTGCTCCTGCATAGGGACCTCTTACCTTCTTTTCAAGCTCCCTTATTATTTCCATAGCTCTTATCTTAGGAGCGCCAGAAACGGTACCTGCAGGAAAGGAAGCTCTAAAGGCTGAAAACATATCCTCTCCCTCTTTTAGCTCACCTCTTACCCCTGAGACAAGATGCATAACATGGGAATAGCGCTCAACTGTTAATAATTCATACACCTCTACAGTTCCATAACAGGCAACCCTTCCTATATCATTTCTACCAAGGTCAACAAGCATAATATGCTCTGCAAGCTCTTTAGCATCTTCCCTTAACTCTTGCTCCAAAGCTCTATCCTCTTCCTCAGTCTCTCCCCTTCTTCTTGTGCCAGCAATAGGCCTTGTTTCCACTCCTCTCCCCTCTTTGCGAATCAGTATCTCAGGAGATGATCCAATTAGCACTTCATCTTCGTATTTTATATAAAACATATAGGGGGATGGATTAATTTTTCTTAGCCCCCTGTAAAGGAGAAAAGAACTGTGGGGTTCAAGAAATATGTCATCTTCTAAAAAAAACCTCTGGGATAGAACCACTTGTATTATGTCTCCAGCCTGAATATACTCCTTCGCCCTTTTTACCATCTCTAAAAAAGTACCCTTTTCTATCTCTGAACAAAAACTAAGCTTTTTTGCCACTTTAGGTATCTCTACCTTCTTTTCTTTTAAGTTGGTGATTACTTTTTTTAATTTATTCACTCCCTCCTCATAGAGATTTTTTAAGTCTTCACCCTTCTCAAACTCTCCGTTCTCAATAAAAATAAGACTTAAAATTATGTAAGTATGCTTTAGTCTGTCATAGATAAGGATTAGCTTGGGGAAGATAAAAAAAAGATCATTAAAATTAAGGTTATCTTCACCCCTAAGAATACGCTTCTCAAAAAAGGAAACAATCTCATAGCTTGCATAGCCTACAGCCCCACCCCAAAATCTTGGCAATTCTTTTATATAAGGTGCCTTAAACTTTGAAAGGAGCTTTTTCAATTCCTCCAGAGGATTTTCTGAAGAGTATTGAGAAACTTGTTCTTTTTGGAGAATGATTTTCTTTCCTTTACTTTTAAAAATTAAATAGGGCTCAAACCCTATAAAACTAAAACGAGCCCATTTTTCGGGTCCTTCCATACTCTCTAAAAGAAATATATATTCCCTTTCGTTAAATAACTTATAAAAAAGTGAAATAGGTGTTTCTAAATCTGCAGGAATTTCTGTGTAGAGAGGAATTACATTATAGTTTTCAGAAAATTTTAAAAATTCCTCTAATTTAGGAAAAATTTCCACCTTCTATCTCCTTTAAATAAAGGACAAGTTCTTTTAGAGCAATTCTTTCCTGGCTTCCTACTTGTAAGTTTTTAACAAGTATGCTCTCTTCTTTTAATTCATCTTCCCCTAATATCAAAGCATACTTTGCCATTATTTTGTCAGCTTCTCTTAGCATCGCTTTTAAACTTCGCTCTTCAAAAAAAGCTTCAATTTTAAAGCCCTCTTTTCTCAAAGAACTAACTATACCTAAACCTTCTTCTTTAGCCTTTTCTCCAAGGGGAATAAAAACTGCCACAGGTTTTAACCTCTCCTCTAAAAGAGGGGGCAATTCTTCTTCCCCAAAAAGAGAAAGAGCCCATCTTTCAAGCCCAATAGCAAAACCTATAGCAGGAAGATCAGGGCCACCGAGCTCCTTGATTAAATAATCATACCTACCCCCAGCACATACCGTATCTTGAGCTCCAAGACCCTTTGCCTTAATTTCAAAAATAGTCCTTACATAATAATCAAGCCCTCTCACTAAATAGGGATTAACTTTATAAGAAATCTTCCTTCTCTTTAGAAGCTCCTTTAGCTTCTCAAAATGGTTTTGACAATCATCGCAAAGAAACTCAGAAATCACCTTAAGCCCCTTTAACTCCTCTTTACACCCTTCATTTTTGCAATCAAGCACTCTTAAAGGGTTGCGAAAAATTCTTTCCTGACAGGTCTTACAAAACTTTTCAGCCTTTTTCTCCAGTTCTTCCTTTAGATATGCCTTATAGGTAGGTCTACACTTAGGGCAACCAAGGGAATTTATTTCCATCGTAAAAATTTCATTGTCGCCTTTTGAAAGCACTTCTTTCGGGGCTTCCAAAATGGATAAAGCTAATTCTAAAAGCTCCACCTCGTAATAAGGAGTTAATGTCCCTAAAAACTCCACATCTATTTGATAAAATTCTCTTGCTCTCCCTTTTTGAGGGCGCTCATGACGAAACATAGGACCGATAGTAAAAAATTTTAAGGGCTTTGGCCTTATATATAGGCCATGTTCAATAACCATTCTACATACACCAGCTGTTGCCTCAGGCCTTAATGTCAAAAACTCCTTATTTCTGTCTTGAAAAGTATAAGTTTCCTTCTGTACAATGTCTGTAACTTCCCCAATAGACCTCACAAAAAGCTCTGCCTTCTCAAGGATAGGAATTTTTATCTCTTTAAAATTTGCCCTTTGCAAAGCATTTCTTGCTATCTCAATTAAATATTGGTACTTCACAAACTCTTCTGGTAGCCAATCCTTAAAGCCTCTTACTGCTTGGATCTTCATCTAAGCTCCTCACCCCATTTCCTTGGAAAAGAAATTCCACCTAAAGGCACATATACTCTTTCATAACCCTCTGCCTTAAGAATTCTTGCTACCTCATAGGCTCGACGAGAAGAATTACAAATCAAAATGATATCCTTATCCATAGGAACTAACTCTAAATGCTTTCTAAATTCTTGATATAGGATGTTAACTACATTTTTATATTTAGTTAACATAAATTCGGCTTCCTTGGGGTGTCGTAGGTCAATAACTAATGTATTAGGATCCCTTTCTTTTAAGCGTCTAATTACTTCTTCCCATTCTATGGGTTTAAAGAGTCCCTTGAGAACATTGTCTGCCACATGAGCAGTATCATGGATAGGAT
>JBKBRL010000088.1:0-4481 GCA_046292115.1 Caldimicrobium sp. | reverse complement strand
CCACCTTGGAAACATCCCTGTGGCTTAATAAATGATTTTAAAAGGTTAATTTTTGAAAAATATCCACAGTATAAAAAATATGAAAAGGTACTCTATGAAGAGGGAGCTATAGCTGTAAGCTTATCTGGTACGGGGTCAACCATATTCGGAGTTTTTGAAGAAGCTCCTATAATTTCTGCAAATAGGCTAAAAAAATTCTTAAATAATGTTAAAATATATGTGGCAAAAAATTTAGATGTTTGAGGAGGCGAAAAGAAATGTTTGCTAATCCCATTAAAATATTTTCTGGATCTGCAAATCCAGAATTAGCTCAAAAAATTTGTAACTATCTCTCCATTCCTCTTGGAAAACATACTTTAAAAAGATTTAGTGATGGTGAGCTTTTTGTAGAAATTGAAGAAAATGTGCGCGGGGCGGATGTTTTCATCGTACAACCCACTTGCCCCCCTGTCAATGAAAGTTTAATGGAGCTTTTAATTATGATAGATGCTACAAGAAGAGCTTCGGCAAGAAGGATCACTGCTGTCATCCCCTATTATGGATATGCCAGACAGGATAGAAAAACTGCCCCCCGCACCCCCATTTCTGCAAAATTGGTAGCTAATCTTATCGTGGTTGCTGGTGCAAGAAGGGTGCTTACTATGGACCTACATGCAGGACAAATTCAAGGCTTTTTTGATATACCTGTTGACCACCTTTATGCTATGCCTGTTTTTATAAACTATTTAAAAAAGAATTTTAAAGATAAGGACCTTATTATTGTATCACCAGATGCTGGAGGAGTAGAAAGGGCAAGAGAGTATGCCAAAAGGCTTGACTCAACCTTTGCCATCGTTGATAAAAGAAGGCCTAAACCCAATGAATGTGAAGCCATGAATATCATTGGAGATGTAAAGGGTAAAATTGCTATATTAGTAGATGATATGGTTGACACTGCAGGCACTATATGCAAAGCAGCTGAAGCCTTGTTAGAGAAAGGGGCTTTAGAAGTGTATGCTATAGCTACTCACCCTGTATTATCTGGAAACGCTGTGGAAAAAATAGCTAATTCACCATTAAAAACCCTTTTTGTAAGTGATACAATTCCATTAAGAGAAGAAGCTAAAGCTCTGGATAAAATAAAAGTACTTAGTGTTGCTGAACTTTTAGGAGAAGCAATAAGAAGAATTCATACAGATGACTCTATCAGTTCACTTTTTATATAAAGAGAATTAATGAAAATTCTTTTGATTTATGTTATAATTGAGTTTATTTCTAAAGAGAAAAAAGAGAAGAGATTTTAAAAACTTTTAGGGGGTGATTTAAAATGAAACAAATAGTCTTACAAGCCGAAACAAGGGAAAAAACAGGTAAAGAAGTGTCTAAAAAGTTGAGAAAAAAAGGATTAATCCCTGCCATACTTTATGGTAAAGATATACAACCCATACCTTTGACTATTAGGTATTCAGATTTTGAAAAAATTTATAATAAAGTTAAAGGTGAAACAGTAATTTATACATTAGAATTTAATGACAAAGAATTTAAAAAGCAAGCCATCCTTAAAGAGATTCAAAGAGATCCACTCACTGATCGTATTATTCATATAGACTTTCAATCTATAGAAGAGGGACGCCCAATAGAAGTGGAAGTACCATTAGAATTTGTAGGAAAACCGATAGGAATTACCAAAGGTGGAATCTTAGAAATTATGCTCCACGAACTCACTATTGAATGCTTACCTTCTGAGATCCCTGACAAAATTGTAGTAGATATAAGTGGCTTAGATATAGGAGATAGTTTGCATGTAAAAGATGTCCAAGTACCTCAAGGATTAAAAGTTAAAGACCATCCAGAGGACACTATCGCTACGGTTGTAGCTGAAGAAGAGGCAACTGAAGAAGTAGCACCTATCGAAGAAAAAGTTTAAAATTAGAGGAGCTAACTTTTGTGGATCTTTTGTGGGTTAGGAAATCCTGGAAAAGAATACGAAACTACACGTCACAATTTTGGCTTCTTAGTAGTATCTCATTTTGCAAGGAAGCATAAGTTAAAATTTCGCTTAGAACCAACTTTAGAAAGTGAAATTGCCTTATATAACACTCTTGCGGTTATAGTTAAGCCACAAACATATATGAACTTATCAGGAAGAGCTGTAAAAAAAATTCTTCAAAATTATAATGAAAACCCATCCAACTTACTTGTAATCTATGATGATTTAGATCTTCCTTTAGGAAAAATAAAATTATTACCTAAAGGTGGAGCTGGTGGGCATAAAGGTGTACAATCTATTATTGAGGCTCTTCAAAGTAAGGACTTCCCTCGATTAAAATTAGGGATTGGAAGACCAGAAAAGGGCTCCTCAAGGGATTATGTTTTGTCTCCTTTTAGTGAAAGTGAATGGAGCTTAGTGCAGAAAGTAATTGAGGAAGCTGTAGAAACATTGAACAGTATACTTCAAATAGGGTTTTTAAAAACAATGACTATTGTAAATACTAAAAAAAATGATGGAAGAGAAAAAAACAAATTTATTTAAATTGAAACTTAAAGACCTTCTTCTAAATTTGGAGATAGGACTTTATTACTTAGTGGCTTTGGGTCTAATTATAGGATTTATTATCGTAATTATAGATGGTTTTATTATTTTAGTTAGTCTATATCAAACTTCAAATTTTTATGAAGGTGCCATTAAATTTTTAGATAAAATATTGGTGTCCTTAATCTTTGTGGAAATATTTTACACCGTCACTGTAGCTATCACAGAGGAGAGCGCCTTAAAATGCGTGGAACCCTTTATTTTAGTTGCTGTAACCGCTTTAGTTAGAAGACTTTTAATCTTATCCTTTGAAATTTCTCATCCTACTGAGTTTTCACCGGAACGTATGAAATTCTTTTTATATGAAATGGCCCTTATAGGAGCTTTGATCGTATTGTTTGTGTTTTGTATTATAATTTTTAGAAGGAACAAAAAATAATGAAAATAATGGAGCACAAAGAAAAAATTCTCATTATTGACTTTGGGTCCCAAACTACACAACTTATTGCAAGAAGGGTTAGAGAACTTTCTGTTTATAGTGAGATCAAAGCATGTTTTATCAGTCTAAAGGAAATCATAGATTTTAACCCTAAAGGAATTATCTTATCTGGTGGACCATCCAGCGTTTATGATGAAAATGCTCCTACAATTTCTCCTGAAATATTTAATTTAGGAATACCTATTTTGGGAATTTGTTATGGTGCTCAACTTATGGCTTATCTGCTTCAGGGAAAAGTGGAAAAAAGTCTTAAGCGAGAATTTGGACAAGCTACCATCAACATCCTAAAAGAAGTTCCTCTTTTCAAGGGACTTTCCGCAGAAAAGCCCTATCAAGTTTGGATGAGTCATAGTGATAGAATAGAAGCTTTACCTCAAGGCTTTATCCCCATTGCACAGACAGAAAATTCCCCCTACGCAGCTTTTATGCACATAGAAAAACCTTTATATGGAGTACAATTTCATCCTGAAGTGGTCCACACAGAAATTGGTTTAACTCTTTTGAAAAATTTCCTCTATGAGATATGCCACTGTCAAGGCACATGGACCATGCCCTCCTTCATAGAAACTACTGTTGAAGAAATTAGAAAGAAAGTTAGCCCAGGAGAAAAGGTAATTTGTGCTCTTTCAGGTGGAATTGATTCCACTGTTACCGCTCTTCTTGTTCATAAAGCTATAGATGATAGACTAATTCCTGTTTTTGTGAACAACGGTCTTTTGCGTAAAGGCGAAGCTGAAGAAGTTCTAAACCTTATGAACCAACTTGGATTAAAAGTAAGATATATAGATGCCAGCAATCTCTTTCTTAGTAGGCTAAGGGGTATATCAGATCCAGAAGAAAAAAGAAAAATTATTGGAGAAACATTCATAGAAGTTTTTGAAAAAGAAGCAAAATCATTTGAAGGGGTTACCTACTTAGCTCAAGGCACTCTTTACCCTGATGTCATTGAATCATGTTCTTTTAAAGGACCCTCAGTAAGGATCAAAAGCCATCACAATGTAGGAGGGTTGCCAGAAAAAATGCACCTCAAACTCTTAGAACCTTTAAGAGAACTTTTTAAGGATGAAGTAAGAAAAATTGCTGAAGTTTTAGGCTTACCTTCTCACATTATCTGGAGACAACCTTTTCCAGGCCCAGGGCTTGCAGTGAGAGTGTTAGGTGAAGTAACTCCTGAAAAATTAAATATCCTTAGAGAAGCTGACGCTATAGTGCAAGAAGAAATGCTTAAGTCTCAGTGGTACTATAAAGTTTGGCAAAGCTTTGCTGTCCTACTTCCTATAAAAACTGTAGGGGTTATGGGCGATACAAGAACTTATGAATATGTGATAGCTTTGAGAGTGGTTGAGAGCCAAGATGCTATGACTGCTGATTGGGTTAGATTGCCTTACGCCCTTTTAGCAAAAATCTCCAATCGTATCATTAATGAGGTAAAAGGAGTCAATCGTGTTGTCTACGATATCTCTTCAAAAC
>JBKBRL010000087.1:0-4567 GCA_046292115.1 Caldimicrobium sp. | reverse complement strand
CTCTTAGAGAATGGGCCACCTTATTTCTTGATACTTCAAGATTTAATGTACATCAATTAAGACATGAAATTTTCAAAATTTATGGTGGTAGGGAAAGTTTAGAAAATATCCTCCTTCAAATTATTGCCTTTGGTTATAAATATGGGTTACCTTATGAAGCAAACTATCTCTTTGATGCAAGGGTTTTACCTAATCCCTATTTTATACCAGAATTAAAACCTTTAACTGGGGAACACAAAGAGGTACAAAAGTTTTTATTGGAGAAAAAGGAAACCCGAGTTTTTATTGAATCCATAGTTAATTTTTTACAATGGGCACTTCCCTTACACAAAAGAGAGGGGAGGCGCTATGTGGTATGTGGTATAGGATGCACTGGAGGTAGGCACAGAAGCCCTGCTATTTCCATTTTCATTGCTGATAGGATAAAAAAACTTTTACCAGAAGTTGAAGTTGTGATAACTTTAAGAGATGTAAATAGGGAATAAAAGATGCTTTTATTGCTAAAAAAGGATAGTGTAAAATTGCCTATTCTTTATAGACTTTCGGTATTAGAAAAGGAAATCTTTAATGAAAAAGCTTGGTCTTTTAATATGATTAAAGAGGAGACCAAGAATCCCTTTTCTTACATCTTTGTTTTATTAAAGGACAGAGAACCTGTAGGTTATCTTTTGGCAAGACTTTTCTTAGAAGAGGGAGAAATTTTAAGATTAGCTGTAAAACAGGAATTCCGAGGGCAGGGGTTAGGTAGGTATCTTTTGGAAAATTTTCTGTTCGAAGCTTATAATAATGAGATAAGAAAAATTTATTTAGAAGTTTCTGAGAAAAACATAAAAGCTATAATCTTTTATAAAAATTTAGGATTTAGAGCAGTAGGAGTTAGAAAAAATTATTATGCACCAGGAGAAGATGGGATAATTATGGAATATATTTTAGAAAACAAAAGAAAATTGTTAGAATGGGGAGGTAGGCTATGATAAGAGTAGGTATAAATGGATTTGGAAGAATTGGAAGGGCTGTTTTAAGGGCTCGATTTAAATATCCGGAGTTTAATCAGATAGAAATTGTAGCTATAAATGATTTATCTTCACCAGCAATGTTGGCCCATCTCTTTAAGTATGATACTATTTTTGGGAAACTTCCCTATGATATTTATGTAAAAGATGATTATATAGTTGTCAATGAAAAGGAGATTAGAATTTTTCAGGAGAGAGATCCTGAAAGGATCCCTTGGAAAGAGGTAGGAGTAGATTATGTAATAGAATCTACAGGAATTTTTACAGATGCTGAATTAGCAAGAAAACACCTTCGTGCAGGAGCAAAAAGAGTGGTTATTTCAGCACCTGCTAAAAATGAAGATGTAACCATTGTAATGGGTGTGAATGAAGATGTCTACGATCCCCAAAAGCATGTTATTATATCTAATGCTTCTTGTACTACCAATTGTTTAGCACCTATATTAGCTCTTTTAAAAAGATATTATGAAATTGAAAAAGGTTTTATGACTACAGTTCATGCTTACACCAATGATCAAAGACTCCTTGATATGGTGCACCCTAAAGATTTTCGGAGAGCCCGTGCAGCTGCTTTAAATATGGTTCCCACATCTACAGGTGTGATTAAGGCTTTACAAAAGATTTTGCCTGACTTAGCTCATAAAATAGACGGGCTTTCTATTAGAGTTCCAACGCCTGACGTGTCTTTATTAGATTTAGTTATAAAAATAAAAGAAAAAACTACTACAGCAGAATTAACCAAAATTTTCAAGGAAAATCAAAATAGATATATTTCCTATCTTGAAGAACCTCTTGTTTCTATGGATTTAATAGGAGACCCTCATAGCGCCATCATTGATGGATTAACTACTAAAGTAATTGATGGGGATCTTCTTAAGATCATTGCCTGGTATGATAATGAGTGGGGTTATTCTGTTCGTTTGTTAGATTTAGTCAATTATATGGCAAATAAAGAATATTAAGTTTATAGTATATAGTATGGAGACGTTAACCTATACATCTAAAGCATTATTAGCCAATCTTCAACAAACTAAAGTTTCTGAAATAAAATATCATCCTAAATATGAAGTATTTCTTCAAATTTTTTCAGATTTTCCCGCGTTAAAAAAACAAGCCTCCTTTCTTTTACAAGAAATTTTTCATCCTTATAGAAATACTTTACTTGTCTTTGAAGAGTTTAGAGCATTCTATGTAAGAAATTTAAGTTTAATTTTAAGACATCCCTTAGGAGAAAGGGGATTCTATTTGCTCTTTGAACTCCTTTTTATGTTTTTTGGAGAAAATCTTGACCTTAATATTAAGGTGGCAGAATTTTATTGTACTCTTCTTGAAAAGACTTTAGATATTTTAGATAATGATAGTTTTCGAAGATTTTCTCCTTTATTAAAGGAAATTCTTAAAGCTGGAAGTGAACTTCCAGAAAATATCTTTTCATCCTTTCTTGAAATTTATCATTCTTTTAAAAGGCTTACCCAAAAAATATTGAAATTTTTTGTAACGGAAGATGGAGAAGATGAAATTGTCGTTATTCTGCGGCAATTACTAAAAAGATATTATCAACTTACATACAAACATTGGGAAGCTCATCCTTTTTTAAAAAAGGAAATTTTGAAAAAATCTTATTTACATGAGGTGGAAACAGTAGATAATTTACAGAGGCTTTTAGCATTTCCTGATCATTTAGATCTTCTACGTAAAGTAAAATCCTTTGTGCAAAGCTTTAGTTCATCTAAAGTCTTTTTATCTGAGGAAGATCGTCTTTCTATTCTTTTTAATTTAATAGAGACCCCCACTCTTTTTTTGCTCCATGAGGAATTATTAAAAGAAATAAATAATATTCTCATCAAAATGATCGAAGAACAGTCTTCAGAAAAATTAGAAAAATTTTTAGTAAAATTTTTTGCTATTTTAAAAGAAAAATCTAATTTATATCCATGGACCGCTTTTGAATGTATCAAAAACATTGGTATTTCTATTTTAAATAAAAGAGCAGTTTATTTAGCAGAAATTCTCATTAATGAAATTATAAAATATGGCTTTTGTCCTCCGCAAATTGAGGGTATTGATGAATTTTGGAAGATTAAAGCCAATCCTAATCATCTTTTAAATATAAAAACTTGGCTTGATATTTTTAAAGCCCATCCTGAATGGTGTGCAAGTTTACTTGCAGCGCTACATCTAAATTTACGTATTTATGGACTCTCTCTCAAAGATACTGATCTCTTTCAAAGAGAGGTCTCAGCACTTTTGAATGCTTCTATTAAGCCTGTCTATAATCTTGTTAAGCAGTTTTGTAAGATTTTACCAGTTTATTTTAATGAAATTGGAGCAGAAGGTTTAATTAGAGATCTTTCCACAGAATTAGATGAGCTCAGTCTGAGAAAAGACACCTTGCTTCATTTTTTGCGTAAATTTATACATATTGAAAATTCAAGTTTAGCCATTAATTTCATAAAGGATATTTTTAACTATTGGTTTAGTTTAGATGGATCCTATATTGAAAAATACCTACCTACACATCTTTGGCAAAAGATAATTAAAGAAGAGATAGCTTATCATTTGCCTTTGCAAAAGATTTTAGTAGATCTATTTAAAGTATTTTCAATTTATAGTATAGATGAATTTTTGGAGTTAAATTTAAAGGATATAGAAAAAGCCTTAACTAAAATTCAAGGAGAAGAAAGAGATAGAAAAAAAATTTACAATTTAATTTATTTATATAAACTTGAAAAACAAAAATATTTTGGATATCTTACAGATTTAGAAACTTTTATAGACCAATATAGAGCCTCTGGGTTTGAAGAGGTCACAAAACTGCCTGAACTATTAAAAGAGGAAGACACATACAAAAAAATTTTTATCCTTTTAGAATGGCTTAAAAATTTAAAAGATAATTATATCTTATCTTCCAATACCTTTACCCCTGTTGAAGAAATTTTTATTAAAAGACATATAGCTGTAGATATCCCCTCTATGTATGGAAGATATAGAGAAAAAAAGTTCGATGCCCTGGGACTAACCTTTAGGTTGGAATATTTAGTGGAGAAATTCCTTGATGACTTGATAGAAACATTTGAAATAAACTTTTTAACTAAAGATCAATTCTTTAAGATTATGAAAATATTAAATCTTTTTAAAAGGGCACTTGAGATAGATGGTATTACTTCTCAGAAATTTAATTTATATATTGATTTATTAGAAAATTCTTTAAAAAGCTATCCCTTTACTTTTAATCAATATTTAGATATCTTTAAAGGATTGTTAGACAGTGTACAACATATAATTAAGTCTTATTACATCAACCCTTACTTAAAAGTATATCCTCTTATATTTGATACTTTAGATTATAACTCTATTCAGGAAAAATACAAAAATTTTATTAAAAAAAAGGAAAAAGAAGAAATATATTTTGTTTTGAGTGAAATAGTTATAAAAGATATTTTGTTTCAAGGATTTGCAATAAAATATTTAGATAAATTCTTAAAAAAAGTTTATCATGCCCTTATAAGAAGCAAAGAAAGGGTACCTATAGAGGATTTAAATTTATTTTTAAC
>JBKBRL010000086.1:0-4674 GCA_046292115.1 Caldimicrobium sp. | reverse complement strand
TGAGTTTTGCCGCCTCCTCTTTAGTAAGAATTTCTAAGGCCTCTTTTACTTTAAGTCTTCTCTTTTTAGCTCTAAAGGGCATCAATGTAGAGAGCATCTCTCTTAGCTGTAGCTCCACTTCCTCTAAGCCAGAAGCAGTTAAGATTTCAATATTAGGAAATCTTTCTCTTAATTCCAATTCTATTTCAATTTCTCTTTCATTTAAAACCCCGTCTTTTAGCATTTTTAAAAATTTTTCTTTAGTTTGGGCATCATAGTTTACTCTTGGAGAACTTTTTGGGAGGAGATATTCGATAATTTTTTCCTCTGCAAGTTCTCTTGCTCTACTTAAGACCTTTTTTTCCTCTTCCTCTCTTACCATCTGCACTGCTACATAGGTAAGATCTCTGATAATAGACTCCACATCCCTTCCCACATAACCAACTTCAGTGAATTTGGTGGCTTCTACTTTGATAAAAGGTGCTTTAGCTAATTTTGCCAGACGTCTTGCGATTTCTGTTTTTCCTACTCCTGTTGGTCCTATCATTAATATATTTTTTGGATAGACTTCATCTTTTAAGGGACCCGTTAATTGTCTTCTTCTCCATCTATTTCTTAGAGCGATGGCTACAGCTTTTTTGGCTTTTTCTTGTCCAATGATATATTTATTGAGCTCGGCAACGATCTCTCGAGGAGTCAATTCTTTATCTTCTATCTTGGTTTGTGACATCTAAAGCTCCTCTATGGTAATCTCTGAGTTGGTGTAAATACAGATTTCACTGGCTATTTTTAAGGAAATTTCAGCAATTTCTCTGGCTGAAAGATTACTATAGCGTAGTAATGCCTTAGCTGAAGCAAGAGCCATAGGAGCTCCCGAACCAATAGCTATCACTTCTTCGTCAGGCTCCACCACATCACCTGCTCCAGTAATAAGAAGTAAGTGCTCCTTATCAGCTGCAATTAAAAAGGCTTCTAATCGGCGAAGGACTTTATCTGTTCTCCAGTCCTTAGCAAGTTCAACTGCTGCTCTAAGTAATTGACCACTATAGGCTTCTAATTTTTTTTCTAATCTTTCAAAAAGGGTTAAAGCATCAGCAGTTGCCCCTGCAAAACCCACTAAAACCTGCCCTTTGTAAAGCCTGCGAATTTTTCTGGCTGTGTGTTTAAGAACGGTGTTTCCAAAAGTAACTTGCCCATCTCCAGCCATAGCCACTTTCCCATCTCTTTTTACAGCAAGAACTGTGGTGCCTATAATTTTATTGTTGAACATATTTTATTTATATCACAAGTCTTCTAATTAACAAGGCAAAAAAGAGCTCTACAAAAGTTAGAGTATAGCTCTAAGCTTTGTCTTACCCAAGAATTAATCCACTAATTTTCTATAGGCTTTGAAAACAGCGACTACTAAAATAAATGGAGGATAAAGAGGACAAGGGGATGTAAAATATAATTTCTTATGCTATAATAACAAATCAGGATCTGAAAAATTTTTAAAGAGGGTTTGCAATGGAGACACTTTTAATGGTATTTCAAGTCTTTTTGGCTATTTTAATTGTTCTAATTGTCCTTGTTAATGTTACCAAGGGCTCGGAATATGGGGCTGTCTTTAGAGGTGCAGAGGCTATTTTTGGTGGTGCTGGTCCAACAAGTTTCTTAAATAAGGTTACCTTTTTTTTGGTAATCCTTTTTTTTCTTAATTCTATTTTGCTAACAAAAATTTCTTCAGCCAAGCATAAAATGTTAATCCATGAGAGTGGCCCATTAAAGACAACACCTGAAAAAGCAAAATCTATTCCAATCCCTGTACCTCCCAAGGAGGCTCCTTCATCTTTGCCAAAACAGTAAAAATTTTTAATTTATGAATATAGTTGTCTTAGGTGCTACAGGTTCTATAGGGACCTCTGCGCTTTCTTTAATTGAGGCTATTCCTTTAAACATTAAGGTTTTAGGACTTTCTGCTAAAGAAAATATCCAAAAACTCAAGGAACAAGCTGAACGTTTCAAAGTCCCTTACTTAGTAGTAGAAAAAGAGGTATCTGCAAAGTGGTTGCAAGAAAATCTCTCCTATCAACCCAAAATTTTAGTGGGTGATCAGGGGCTAAAAGAAATAGTAGAAATTTCTCAGGTAGACACAGTAATTATTGGGATTTCAGGTTTAAAAGCTTTGATACCAGCCTATTTTGCTTTGAAGCAAGGAAAAAGGGTAGCCTTAGCTAATAAAGAGAGTTTGATAGCTGCTGGTTCTTTATTAAAGAAAGTTGCTAAGGAGAGGGGTGGAGAGATTATACCTGTTGATAGCGAACATTCAGCACTTTTTCAGCTTCTAAAGTGTGAGAATAGGTCCTATGTTAGAAAGCTTATTTTAACTGCTTCTGGAGGTCCTTTTTTAAATTGGGATATAAAGGATTTTGATAAAATTACCCCTGAAATTGCCCTAAGACATCCCACTTGGCAGATGGGGGCAAAGATAACCATTGATTCAGCAACTCTTATGAATAAAGGTTTTGAAGTGATTGAAGCCAAAGAACTCTTCGATTTTCCACCTTCTGCCATAGAAGTTGTTATTCATCCTCAGAGTATTATACATGGGATTATTGAAATGGTAGACGGGACTTTTATAGCACATCTTTCTACAAGAGATATGAAAGTTCCTATTGCTTATGCTCTTAGCTATCCTGAAAGGTGGAACCTTCCCTTAGCCCCTCTAAATTTGACCCAACTAAAAACTCTTACTTTCCAAGAAGTAGACTGGGAAAAATTTCCAGCGTTGAGATTAGCTTATGAAGTAGCAGAAAAAGGTGATCCCTATCCTTTAATCTTGGAAGCAGCAGATGAAGTAGTAGTTTCTGCTTTTTTAGAAAAAAGAATAAGCTTCCTTCAAATTTCCTATTTTCTTGAAAAAACTCTAAATGAGTTTAAATTTAGTATAACCCCTGAAGATAATTTAGAGGACTATTTGGAGCTTTATCAAAGGGTTTTAGAATATACAAATAATTTAATTACTAAAGAGGAAAAGAAATGCTAACAGCTATAATTGCTAGTATTATAGTTCTTGGAATATTAATTTTTGTTCATGAATTAGGCCATTTTCTTGCAGCTAAAAAGATGGGTGTAAGGGTAGAAGTTTTTTCATTAGGGTTTGGTCCCAAACTTATAGGCCTTATGAAAGGAGACACAGAGTATAGAATTTCTCTAATTCCTCTTGGTGGTTATGTGAAACTTTATGGAGAACATCCTGAGACAGTCCCACAAATCGTTGATCCCGATAAAGCCTTTGCCTTTAAAAAGCCTTGGCAGAAAGCCTTTATCGTCATAGCTGGCCCGCTGGGAAATTTTATTTTTGCCTTTTTAGCTTTTTGGTTTCTTTTTGCCCTCTTTGGGAAGACCTATACACCACCTAAGGTAGGTGAAGTTCTTCCCAATAGTCCTGCAGAAAAAGTAGGAATTCAAAAGGGAGATGTGATCCTTGAAATAAACGGAAAGAAAGTAAAATCCTTTGAAGATATACTTTTAGAGATGAGGAAAGAAGATAGACCACAGGTATTTGAAGTTATAGTCAAAAGGGGAGAAGAGGTTCTTTCCTTTATAGTGACCCCTGATTATATGGAAGGAACAACTATTTTTGGGAAAAAGACCAAAGTTCCCTTTCTTGGAATTAAATCTTCTCCAGAAATAGTACACGAAAAAATGGATCCTCTTTATGCTTTTCTTTTAGCAGCAAAAAAGGTATATGATTTTACTGTCCTAACTTTAGTAGCAGTTTACAAATTAATCACAGGAGAACTTCCCTTTTCTACTTTAGGAGGGCCTATAACTATAGGAAAATTTGCTGGCGAATCTGCTCGTTTAGGGTTACTGGCTTTTATATCTTTTATGGCATTATTGTCTATAAATTTAGGAATTTTAAACCTTTTACCCCTTCCTATATTAGATGGAGGACATTTAGTTCTCTTTGGTGTGGAAGCAATTGTGGGTAGACCGCTTTCCCTAAAAACACAAGAAATGATTTTCAAGATTGGACTAATTTTAATAATTGCTCTTTCTCTTGCCGTTTTTTACAATGATATCCTGCGGGTGTTATCAGGATGGAAACATCCTTAAAGGCTAAACCCCTTATCTTGGGTATTGAAACTTCGGGGAAAACAGGGGGATTAGCCCTTTTTCAAGAAAAACTACTCAATGAAATAAATTTTCAAGCAAAAGAGTCTTATTCCAAAACTTTTTTTCAATTTTTGCCTTTATTATTAGAAATGGGAGAGATATCCTTAGAGGATATCCAGATTATCGCAGTAGACATCGGACCAGGAAGTTTTACAGGGCTTCGCATCGGCATTTCAGCCATAAAAGCTTTAAGCTTAGTCTATCCTTATCCCATTCTTCCGCTATCAAGTCTTGAACTACTTGCTTATAATTTTTGGGGGATAGATCTTCCCATTCTTTCTCTTGTTGATGCCTATACAAAGGAAGTTTTTTTAGCCCTTTATAAATTTG
This sequence comes from Caldimicrobium sp., assembly GCA_046292115.1. Lineage (GTDB taxonomy): Bacteria > Desulfobacterota > Thermodesulfobacteria > Thermodesulfobacteriales > Thermodesulfobacteriaceae > Caldimicrobium. The sequence continues at coordinate 204 of JBKBRL010000086.1, read as the reverse complement.
AAGGAGAAACTTTAAAGGTACTCATAACTCCTAAATTAGTTAAATTAGCAGAAGTGAAAAATTATATTAAAGAACCAACGCTTTTTGTGAGTGAAAGCTTAGAAAAATGGGAAGATCACTTTACACAGGAAATAAAATATCGTTTTATAAAGCCACCTTTTATACCCACCCTAAGAGCTTCTTTACTTTGTGAAGTAGCATGGG
>JBKBRL010000085.1:0-4688 GCA_046292115.1 Caldimicrobium sp. | reverse complement strand
GGCATCGGGCCTGAAGCTGCAAGATCTATTGTTGAATTTTTTAAAGATGAAGAAAATAGAAGAATGATTGAGAGATTACTCTCAGCAGGTATCGTCTTCGTTGAAGAAAGCGCAGAAGAAGAAAAATTTCCATCCGTTTTTGCTAATTTATCCTTTGTTTTTACAGGAGCCTTGGATAATTTTACACGAGAAGAAGCAAAAGAACTGGTTATAAAATTGGGGGGAAAGGTAACGGATTCTGTTTCTAAAAGCGTCTCTTATGTGGTTGTGGGAAAGGATCCTGGTTCAAAATACCAAAAGGCACTGGCTTTAGGAGTTCCCATACTCTCAGAAGAAGAATTTCTAAAGTTATTAGAAGAAAAGGGTCTTCCTTTAGAGAGAATAAAAGCTTCTCTTAAAAAAGGATCTAACCAAGAGAGTCTTGCACCTCTTTTCCAAAAATGATCCTTCTTACTTCCTCCATAGTGCTTTGAGCTATACTTTTTGCCTTTTTATTCCCTTCTTCAATAATCAGCCACCAATCTTTGTTTTTCTCTAAAGTAGACCTTTTCTCCCAAAATGGCGTTAGAACTTCTATAACCCTCTCTGCAAGCTTTTTTTTACATTCCATACAACCAAGCTGAGCAGCCTTGCAGGCTCTAACTACCTCTTCTTTTTCTTCTTTTTTATAGAAAAGCCTTATTAAATTAAAAGCTACACAGCGATTTTCAGGATCTCCTGGATCGCTCTTCCTTGGTCTCAAAATATCAGTGACATAGGCAAGTATCTTTTTTCTTATCTCCTCAGGAGAATCCTTTAAATAAATTGCATTTCCATAGGATTTACTCATTTTTCTTCCATCAATCCCAGGAATTTTAGGCACCTCAGAAAGAAGAGCCTCTGGTTCGATAAAAAAATCTACACTATAGAGATAATTAAATCTTCTTGCAATCTCACGAGTTAGCTCTAAATGAGGTACCTGATCCAATCCTACAGGAACTTTTTTGGCTTTATAAATAAGAATATCAGCTGCTTGAAGCACTGGATAGCCTAAAAAACCGTAGGTAGCCAAATCTTTTCCCTGTATGTTCTGAAGCATATCTTTATAGGTTGGATTCCTCTCAAGCCAAGAGACCGGAGTTATCATTCCAAGTAACAAATATAATTCGGCATGTTCCTTTATTTCTGATTGAACAAAAAGGGTTGATTTTTCAGGATCTAATCCTGCTGCCAGCCAATCTAATAATATTTCCTGGGTAAAACTTTTAATTTGCTTAGGATTTTCATATTCCGTAGTTAAAGCATGCCAATCAGCAATAAAGTAGAAACACTCATATTGATTCTGAAGGTTAATCCAGGTTTTTAAAACTCCTTCCAAATGTCCTAAATGAAGGGCCCCAGTTGGTCTCATTCCACTGACAATGCGTTCAGGCTTCATACCTCCCTACCCTTTTATGAATTTACGAATTAGTTTTTTTATCCTTTTCTTTTTCCCTTTCTTTTTTATCCTCGCCCGGAGATTGAGTAGGACACGCTCAAGTAGGTATACCTGCCTTGGGGTAAATATATCTAGATAAAATTCCTAAAAAAATAAATAAAAGCACTAAAAGAAGTATTTCTCCCATAAAGCCCTCCTCGCTATTACAAAACTTTTTTTAGTCTGTCTTTTACTTTTTCCTTCCCTAAAAGCTTCATTACTTCAAACAAAGGGGGACTTACTGTTTTTCCTGTTAAAGCAACTCTTATGGCTTGAGCTAAGTCTTTAAGTTTAATTCCTACCCTTTCAGCAAATTTTCTAAAATAATCTTCCATTTCTTTTTCTTGCTCAAAATTTAGGTTATCCACATCCTTTAATACCTCGCTCAAAATTGGTTTAAGGTCTGATGTAATATATTTAGCTAAGAGCTCTTCCTTATAATTTAACTCATCAAGGAAGTAAAAATCAATCATTTCAGCCATTTCTTTTAGCGTCTTAGTCCTTACCTTAACACTTTCTATAATCTTTAAAAGATACCCCTCTTCAAATTTTTCTATGGGATATTGAGATATAAAGGGTTTTAGATAGGACAAAATTTTAGAAGAGTCTATAGTTTTAAGCCAATAAGTATTAAAGGACAACAACTTTTCAGGATCAAAGCGCGCAGGTGCTAAATTTATTTTCTTTAAATCAAATTTTTCAATTAATTCTTCAAGAGTAAAGAATTCTTGATCTCCATAGCCCCAACCCAGTCTTGCTAAATAATTAATTAACGCTTCTGGAAGATACCCTTCTTCTCTATATTCTAAAATAGATTTTGCTCCATGTCTTTTTGAAAGTCTTGCTCCATCTGGTCCTAATACCATAGGAATATGGGCAAAAAAAGGCGGCTCCACTCCCAAACTTTGATAAATAATTAATTGTTTAGGTGTATTTGATATATGATCATCCCCACGAATTATATGAGTTATCCCCATAGTGATATCATCTATTACTACTGCAAATTGATATGTAGGTGTTCCGTCTGACCTGAGAATAATGAAATCATCTACTTCATCAGGAGGGAAAATAATTTTACCCCGGAGCAAGTCTTCCACCACGATCTCCCTATTAGATGGTACTTTAATTCTAAGAGCTCTTCCTGGCCCTGGTGGTAAATTTTTTTCTCTACAAGTTCCATCATAACGAGGTTTAAGCCCTCTTTCTAAAAGTTTCTTCTTTTTTTCTTCTAAGACTTCTTTTGAACATTCACAATAATAGGCTTTTCCTTCTGCATAAAGTTTGTTGGCATATTCTTGATATAGTTTTAATCGTTTGCTTTGATAATAGGGACCCTCATCCCACAATAACCCAAGCCATTCCAGAGCTTCTCTGATAGAATCTACATATTCTTCTTTTGATCGCTCTCTATCTGTATCTTCAAAGCGTAAAATAAAGTGTCCTCCATAATGTTTAGCAAAAAGATAATTAAATAGAGCCGTTCTTGCACCTCCTAAATGCAAATGCCCAGTAGGGCTTGGGGGGAATCTGGTAACTACCTTTGACAAAGTTCCCTCCTTAATAAATTATTATTCCAGCATACCCTACAACAGCAGAATAATCTCCTGTGATATCACCTGAAGTTTTATAATCCACAAGTTCTGCCCTTGAGGCACCTAGTTCTTTTACTGCAACAAGCATCGTACATACTGGTAAAACACCACACATACTTATGCGATTTTCATAAACTACCCTTAAAAGACCTTCTTCTGAGAGTTTTAAAATTTCTTCAATGGCCAAGGCATCTTTCCTTTGAGCTATAGAATGTGGTTCGTAATGACTAAAATCGGAACTGGCAATTATTAAAACTTTTCTTTCTTCACTTGAGAGAAATTCCTCAAGAGCCTCAGCTAAGGATCTACCCAATACATATATTTCTTCCAAATCTAAATCCATTAGAGCAAGAGGGACAATTTCTATCTGAGGATTTATATACTGAAGAAAGGGTACCTGTACCTCAATGGAATGCTCTCTTATATGGGCATAACTATCTTCTTTTACTAAATAGCACTTTTCTAAAATTAAATCCTTTAAATTTTGGTTTACTTTAGCCTCTCCCAAAGGAGTGAGAAAACTCTCCCCATCAAAGAGAGAAGCCTTTTCACCAAGCCCTGTATGATTAGTCCCAAGTATAATAGCTACATCGGGAGGTTCAATTATACCATAAACTTTTCCAGCCACTTTTCCTGAATACATATAACCGGCATGAGGAGCAACTATTCCTAAAGCTGCCTTTTTTTCTTCACTTTCCTCAACAAGTTCCTCTAAAAAAGATTTAAGAGTAAAGGTGTCTCCAGGATAAAAATAGCCTGCTACTGCTGGTTTTCTTTTCATAGATGAAGCCTCAAATTTCTTATATATTCTAAATCTTCTGGAGTATCAACCTCTGGGAAGTCCGTAGGCACAATTGAAACTGCTATCTTAAAACCATACTCAAGTGCCCTCAATTGCTCCAATTTTTCTGCTTGTTCTAAATCTCCCTGAGGCAACTTTACAAATTCATCTAAAAACTTTTTTCTATAAACATAAACTCCGATATGTTTTAGATAAAGAGGTTCTCTGCCGGGAGCACGGTGAAAGGGAATAGGACTTCTTGAAAAATATAAAGCACATCCTCTTTTATCTAAAACAACCTTTACTTTGTTAGGATTTAATAAGTCTTGTTTATTTTTTAAAGGAACTGCCAAAGTTGCCATTGAAATCTCTGAATATAAAATTAGTGGCTTTACTAAAGGTGAAAAATATTCCTGCGGGAAAAGGGGTTGATCTCCTTGTAAGTTGATAATCAAATCTTCATCATCAAATCCTAAAATATTAACTGCTTCTGCCACCCTATCTGTGCCTGAAGGATGTTCTCCAGTTAAAACAGCTTTACCTCCAAAATTAACTACTGTATCAAAAATTCTTTTGTCATCAGTTGCTACATAAATCTCTTTTAACCCTGAAGCTAAAGCCCTTTCATAAACATGTTGAATAAGAGGTTTCCCCCAAAGATCTATTAAAGGCTTCCCGGGAAACCGAGTGGACCCGTAACGTGCTGGAATAATTATAACCTGTCTCATAAAATAAATAATAATCTATCTTTTGAAATTTAAAAGAATTGTTTATTCCATTTTCATAAATACAGATTAAAATTTCTTGATCTTTTTAGTAACCTCTTATATAGTATAGATATTACTTTGTAAGTACTTGA
>JBKBRL010000007.1:0-12193 GCA_046292115.1 Caldimicrobium sp. | reverse complement strand
TGACCCGATAAGCGAAACCATACGAGAAAAGATCAAGGAACTAAAAAGGAAGAATAATAAAAAAAGCATTCTAATCATAGATGACATTGATCGGTTAGACCCAGACCACATCTTTAGGATACTTAATTCCTTTAATATTTTTCTTGGGCTGGATAAAGAAGAAACAGAGGTAAATAAAAATTTCCTTGGATTTGATAAAATTATATTTGTAGGGGATATAAAAAACATTCAATCCATTTTTCACCATAAATATGGTGCGGAGGCTGATTTTGAGGGGTATATTGATAGGTTTTATAGTTATATATATGACTTTGATCGTGAGCTTGTAAGGTTCTCTAATTATATCTTTGGATGTTTTTTCCATTATATTAATTATAAGCTCCATAATGATGTTCGTCTTTCAATATATATATCCCCGTTGAGTGATTTCAATAAAAAAATAATAGGAGAGATTACAAGGTTTATAGCAAACACAACCTTTAAAGATTATATGCTAAACTTTAGAAAGCTGCAAAAGATATTGAATAACGGTGGTTTTTTATTAGAGGACTTTTATAAAGTTTATAGATTGACTGGAAACAATGATGAGCTCGAACATTATATTTTTATACTAACTTACTTTAAATGGCTACTCGGCGGATATAGTAATAAACTAAAAACGCTTATTGAAGATATGATTCAATCCTACGAGAACCAACGCGAAAAAGATGGAAATTTGCTAATGCATTTAAAGTTTTTAAGAAAGCATGCTGGTATATTTTTCTAAAAGCATAACCTTCTTGACTTTAAAAGTTGTTTGAGCCAAATTAGAAGAGGAAAATAAATAGAGAAGGCGTATCGGAGGTTACTGGTTAAACTGGTAAAAAAGGGTTATGGTTTATAGTAGAGGTAAATAATACGAAAATACAACTTGGAGGGTATTCATAAGCAAGAAGGTAAAAGTTGGTATAATGTCAGGACAAAGAACTACTTTAGCAATGAAAAAGTTTATTTTTTCTCTTTTATCTCTGTTATCTTTTGGGTAATTCCAAGATAAGGAAACAGGTGGCTTGGAACACTCTTTGTGATTTGTGGAGGAAAGGGGTTGACTCCTGAAAAGGAGAAATATGTGATTTATGCTGCCTACGGGTCTAACCTGTTAAAAGAAAGGTTTATGGTTTATATTCAAGGTGGAACATACAAAGGCTACCCCTATGCTGGAAGTAAAGATAAAACTGAGCCAATTGATTTGGGATGGGGGTTTATTCCGCACAGGCTTTATTTCGCAAAGAAATCGTCAAGGTGGGATAATAAAGGAGTTGCTTTTGTATCTTGTGAAAAAGAGTCAAATGAAGATTATCACACAGTTGTTAGATTATGGAGAGTGTCCTTAACACAACTTGAAGATATTCTTAAGCAAGAAGGTAAAGGTGGGTACAATGTAAAGTTATATCTTGGGAATATTAAAAATATTAAGCTTGGAGAATTACATCATAAAATTAAAGGGGACTTGGATATATGCACCTTTACAGGTTGCTGGGAAAAGGAGGGGAGAGGGCCATCTGATAAATATTTAGACATTATAAAACGAGGATTAAAAGAGACGACTAACTGGTCTGACAAAGAAATTGAAGAGTATTTTGCAAAAAGATTACCAAAGCTATGACTTATTGATTCATAATACTTAAAAATTCTTCATTTGATTTGGTATCTTTCATTTTTTCTAAGAGAAACTCCATACATTCTACAGGGTTTAATGGGGCAAGAACTTTTCTTAAGAGCCAAACTTTGTGGAGAATGTCTGAAGGTAAGAGGAGTTCTTCTTTTCGAGTTCCGCTTGAATGGATATCAATGGCAGGCCAGATGCGTCTATCAGCTAATCTTCTATCAAGGACGATTTCCATATTACCCGTTCCCTTAAATTCTTCAAAGATAACTTCATCCATTCTTGAACCTGTATCAATAAGGCAGGTGGCTATTATTGTTAAGCTTCCACCTTCTTCTATATTTCTTGCTGCACCAAAGAAGCGTTTAGGTTTGTGAAGTGCGTTAGCATCAATTCCTCCAGAAAGGAGCTTGCCACTTGAAGGTACAACTAAATTATAGGCTCTCGTCAAACGAGTAAGACTATCTAAAAGGATAACCACATCATACTTACATTCTACTAATCTTTTGGCTTTCTCGATTACAATCTCAGCAACCTGTGTGTGTTTTTGGGGAGGTTCATCAAAGGTAGAACTAATTATTTCTGCCCTTGGAACCATCCTTTGCATCTCGGTAACTTCTTCTGGGCGTTCATCTATCAAGAGTATAATAAGGTAAATGTCTGGATAATTTTGCACTATACCATTAGCAATGTTTTGGAGAAGGACCGTTTTCCCTGTTCTTGGTGGAGCTACAATTAGACCTCTTTGACCTTTACCAATAGGGATGAAAAGGTCTATAATTCTTGTAGAAAAGTTATCAGGGCTCGTCTCCAATCTAATCCAGTCTTTAGGATGAATGGGAGTTAAATGATCAAAGGGTGTGCGGGTGCGAACAACTTCAACGGGTAAATAATTTATTTTTTCAATCTTGGCTAAAGGGAAATATTTTTCGCCTTCTTTAGCTTGGCGTATCGTTCCAAATATGGTGTCCCCAGTTTTTAAGCCAAACTTTCTTATTTGTGGAGGGGAAACATAAATATCTTCAGAACTTGGTAAATAGTTATAATCTTTGAAGCGTAAAAAACCAAAACCTTCTGGCAATACTTCTAATAAACCCTCTATATAAATTTCATATTCTCTATTTAACAAGGCGTATAGGATTTGATAAATAACGTCAGTTTTTTTGTAATAGGTTGTAATGTTTTCTATCCCTAAAGCTTCTCCTAATTGATAGAGTTCTGTTAAGGTTTTCTTTCGAAGGTCTGAAAGGAAAATTATTTTCGAGTCCTTTATTAATGGCTCTACTACTATACTTTCTTCCATAATACACCTCATGTATTAATTTTTATGAAATTATTGGATTATTTTTCAAGAGCGTGTTTCTCGGGACTAAGAATAAATATAAGATATACTCCCCGGGCAGGACTCGAACCTGCAGCCTATGGGTTAACAGCCCACCGCTCTGCCGATTGAGCTACCGGGGAATTTATACTTTAAATTTAACCAGGTTTTCCATTTTGTCAAGAGTGCTTTTCGTTCTTTTCGTAATGGCAAGGTATGATTATGTTTACTTCTAATCCACCATCAGTAGGTAGATGGAATTTAAGTTCTCCGTGGTGGGCTTCAATAATTCTTTTAGCTATAAAGACTCCTAACCCCATTCCCTCTCCTTCAGAGAGTTTAAAAAAAGGTTTACCTAAAAAGCCTATTTTTTCTGGTGGTACCCCTTTACCAAAATCTCTTATAATAAGCAAGATTTTTTCTGAAGAAAGAGGTAGGCTCCTAATAATGACTTTCTTACCTTCAGGAGATGCTTTTACGGCATTTTCAACCAAATTAAAGAGGGCTTGTATAAAAAGCTCTAAGGATCCTATAACTATTAAATTATCCCGAAGATCATATTCTATAGATACCTTTTTTTCTTCAGCCAAAGGACTTACCCAAAATACAGCTTCATCAATTGCTTCTCTTAAGTTAAAAGGGGCCTTAGCAAATTTGATATCCTTTGCCAAATATTCAATGCTTGAAAAAAGTTTTTTCAGCAGTTTATCTAAACCTTTAAAGGAGGTTTGGACCTTTTGAAAAAGTATTTTTACTTCCTCTTCAGTACTTTCTTTTAATATATGAGGTTCCAGTCTTTCTAAATAACTTAATGCGATAGCAAAGGGGGTCTTGAGTTCATGAAAAAGATAACCTAAAGCAATTTTGTAAGCCTCTTTTAACCCCTCAATTTCTGTGTTATCTAATAGGATCAAAATTTTATATTCCCTATCAATGGAAATTTCTAAAATTTCATAATATTTTCCTCTTTTTTGAAAGTCCCTTTTAAGATCTTTTAAATTAGGAGTGAGACCAAAATTTTCTATAGCTTTTCGATTCATTTGGACTATTTGGTCCTCTCTTAGGAGCATGGTTTCAAAAGGAAAATTTATAAAAATTTTTTCATAGAGCTCTTTTGCTTTCCTTAGGTCTTTATGTTCTTGGCTGAGGTTTTTTATTTTAATTATTAGAAAAAAAGATAATATAATTAGTAAGAAAAATAGTACAAAAAATAAACTAAGCATTATTTGTGAAAGCTTTATCAATCAACTAATCTATATCCTAAACCACGAACTGTTTGCAATAGATTTTCATATTTACCTAATTTATCACGGATTCTACAAATATAAGCATCAAGTACTCGGGAATAATATTCTTTTTCATTATTCCAGATCAGGTCTAAAAGCTCTTCTCGAGAAAAAACTCTATTGGGATTTTCGATAAGGAGGCTTAGGATTTTATATTCTGTTACAGTGAGATTTAAAAGGGTGTTATCTATATAGATAGCCTTTTTATTTTTATCAAGCAAAAAGGGACCAAAGACTATAATTTCAGAAGAGGGATTTTCTTTCCTTTCTATAAGCCTTCTTATTCTAAGGATGACTTCCCTTAAACTAAAGGGTTTGACTACATAGTCATCTGCTCCTAATTCTAAGCCAATAATTCGGTCTAATTCTTGGCCTTTTGCAGAAACAATGACCACAGGCACATTGCGATACTTTTGACTTTGTCTTAGGAATTTGAGGATCTCTATCCCATCGCCATCTGGCAAAATGAGGTCTAAAACTATGAGGTCATACTGCAAACCCATGGAAAAAGCTGTAAAGGCTTGGGCAAAACTATTTCTTACGTCTACGATGAAGCCAGCCTCTTGTAAAGACTTCTGGAAAATTTCTGCTATTTCTTTATTATCTTCTATTACTAGAATTTTTTTTGCCTCTCCCTTATGCATAACCCTCTCTTCTTTTAGTTATAAATCTTTTAATTTTATTTGGCAAGCATAGCCCTTAATAAATCTACCACATTTTCTAATTTACCTGATATTTCAGTTATTAGGTCAATTATCTGAGTTAGATGGTTGAAATCCATAACTTCCATAGGAGTTTGATAAAGTTTTTCTTTAATATTATAGGATAGGTTTTCTGTTAGATATTGAGAATGTCTGACTTCTCTTATGAGGGCCTTTGCCTTTTCACGAGAAAGTTCATCCCAGGTGCTCAGATAGCAAAAGGTATCTTCAATAATATTTTCTAAATGAGAGAGGGGGCTTAAACTTTGTTTTAACAGATTGATCAATTCCTGTGAAAAGGTCGTGATAATGTTTATATGGTATAAACTTAGGGTTTTTAAAAGTTTTTCAGCTAAATCAGCTAAAGCATCTTGTTCTTTTATATAAAGAAATAGCATAAATTTTTCCACAGGAAGGATGGCCCCTTTAGGTAAGTGATCTCTAATTTTTGTTTTGAGATTATCTGCGTCCTTTTCTACTTCATTGACCAGTTGGGCAATTTCAAGGAGTTTCTCTTTGTTCTTGACTATATAAGCCTCTAAGGCTGATTGAAGGGTATTTAAACAATTAATGATTAACTTAGCATGTTTTTTAATTTGTTGAAAGGTTAAATTCTCCTCTAAGGGCTCTTTGGAGAGAATAGTTTCCTTTTTGATTTCTTCTCCCTTAAGCAACCTTCCTTCTACAACGAAAATGACATTTTCACTAATATTACAAGCTAAATCTGCCACTCGTTCTAAATTTTCAATGACAAGGAGGTAGTCAATGGCATTTTTTTGATAATCAGGGTATTTATTGATACATTCTTCAACCTTTAATCTCAATTCCTCTTTCATTTTATCAACGAGCTCATCGTGGTCAATAATTTGGTAAGCTAAGCGACTATCTTCTTTTACAAAGGCATTAAGAGAGGATTCTAACATAAAAAGGGCTTCTTTAGCGAGAGGAAGCAAATTTAGATCACAGAGCTTTTCTAATCCATTTTTCTCTCCAGAAAGATGGAGAATACCCTCTGCAATATTTACTGCTTGATCTGCTAATCTTTCTAAATTTCTTGATATATCAAAGGCACTAATGACACGCCTTAAATCTTTTGCCACAGGCTGTTGAAGCGCTAAAATTTCAAGAACTGAAATATTAATAGCCCTATCATAATAATCAATTTGTTCGTCTAATTTTATTATTTTTTCTGCTAAAGTTTGATTTTTTTCTTGAAAGGCTTTGATAGTTTCTCTAACCATGTCCACTACCGCTTGTGCCATATCAAGGAGTAAACTTTGTAAAAAATGAAGATCTCTATTTAGTATAATTCTTGCCATAAATCCCCCCTTTTTAACCAAAACGTCCTGTTATATAGTCTTCTGTTAATTTTTTAGTAGGATTGGTAAAAATTTTTTCAGTATGGTCAAATTCAACGAGTTCTCCTAAGTACATAAAAGCTGTGTAATCTGAAATTCGGGCTGCCTGTTGCATGTTGTGAGTAACTATAACTACTGTTAGTTTATTTTTTAATTCTACTAAAAGATCTTCAATTCTTGCTGTAGATATTGGGTCAAGGGCAGAAGTAGGCTCATCAAAAAGGAGAATTTCAGGTTCTACTGCAATAGCACGGGCAATACAGAGTCTTTGTTGTTGTCCACCAGAAAGGGAATAGGCATTATCTTTTAAGCGATCCTTAACTTCTTCCCATAAGCCAGCGTCTTTTAATGCTTTTTCTACGATTTCTTCAATAGTTTTTTTGTTAGTAATCCCGTTAATTCTTAAACCATAGGCAACATTTTCAAATATGGATTTGGGAAAGGGATTCGGTTTTTGGAAAACCATGCCAATTCTTCGTCTTACAATCAAAGGATCCATACCTTTGCTCAGAATATTTAATTTGTCAGGATAGAGATATATGGCTCCTTCATATCTTGTATTAGGATATAGGTCATGCATTCTATTAAAACACCTTAAAAGTGTACTTTTACCACACCCTGAGGGGCCTATTATGGCAGTAATTTTATTTTTAGGAATAGGAAGGTTTATATTTTTTAGGGCGTGAAAATTTCCATAATAAAAGTTTAAGTTTTCTACTTTGAGCTTAAGGTTATTTTCCATTTTAGGCATCCCCTCCTTTTTTTTTACCAATGGTATTTTCGTCTAACTTTATATCTTACATAATAACTTAGCGAATTTAAAAGTAAGGTAAGAACAAGGAGAACAAAACCTGCTGCTGCAGCATTTTTATGAAAGGCCTCTTGCGGCCTGGAGACCCAATTAAACATTTGGATGGGTAAAACTGTAAAGGGTGATTTTAGCAATCCTATGAAATCCGCCCAAGGTGCAGGAGGTAAAAAGGCAATAAAAGTTAGAGCGCCTATAGTGAGAAGAGGGGCTGTTTCTCCGATGGCTCGAGAAGTTGCTATAATTAGGCCGGTAAGGATACCACCAAGGGAGTATGGAAGTAAATGATGAAAAATTAATTCATAGTGGGTACATCCTAAAGCATAGGAGCCTTCCCTTATAGATCTCGGAATACGCCTCAGTGATTCTCTTGTGGCTACTACAATGACAGGAAGCATAAGTAATCCTAAAGTGAGCCCTGCTGTGAGAATACTCTCACCAAATTTAAAACGATAAACAAAAATACCCAAAGCTAAGAGCCCATAAACAATGGATGGGACGGCAGAAAGATTAGTGATATTAGCCTCAATTAACTTGGCAAGTTTTCCTTTTCCTCCAAATTCCTCTAAATAGATTCCTGTTGGCACACCTAATACTGTTGCCCAAAATATAGCACCAAGAATGACATACAAAGTGCCAACCCATGCAGAGAGAATGCCTGCTTCCTCAGGGAAACGGGAAGGATAGGATGTATAAAACTTAAGATCAAAAATACGATGAAGGCCATCTATAAAAAGCACGAATGCAATAGAAAAGATAAAGGTCAAAGCTAAAAATACAGAGAAAATTCCCAATATGTGAAAAATTTTTTCCCATCTTTTGTAATCCATCTCTTAATACCTCTCTACTTTTGATTTCACATAAATGGCTAAAATATTAAAAAAGAGTGTTATGATAAAAAGCATAAATCCTACAGCAAAAATTGACAAATATTCAAAGGAAAGATAGGGTAGATCTCCCAGGGCAACTTGGACAATATAACCAGTTATAGTTTGTACAGGTTCCAAAGGATTTAGTGTTAAGTTAGGATACATACCAGCAGCTATTGCAACAACCATCGTCTCACCAATTGCTCTTGAAGCCCCGAGTAGATAGGAGGCTAGGATGCCAGATTTAGCTGCAGGAACAACGACAAAAAAAGCTGTTTTTAATTTAGACGCACCTAAGGCATAGGATGCTTCTCTTAAATACTGAGGGACACCTTTTAATGAATCTTCAATCATAGAGGCTGTAAAAGGTAAAATCATTATACCTAATACGATACCAGGGGATAGGGCATTCATACCCTGAAGCTCAAGCTTAAAAAATTTAAGGATCCACTGTAAAAGGGGCGTTACAGCTAAAAGGGCAAAGTATCCATAAACAACAGTAGGTATGGCTTCTAAAAAATCTAACCAGGGCTTGATGCTTTCCCGTACCTTCCAAGAGGCAAATTCGCTTAAATAAACAGCTATAATTATTCCCAAAGGAATAGAAACTATCATAGAAGTGCCTGCAATTAAAAAAGTACCTGCAAGAAGTGGCCAGATTCCTATTTTCTTGATTTCAAAGGTGGGTGTCCATTCCTTCTCTGTGAAAAATCTAATAAGGGAGGTGGGGAACCCACCCCCATCAGGATGTGTAAAAAATCTTATGGTATCCTCAACAAGAACAACAACAATCCCAATGGTTACCAAAATTGAACAGAGACTGGTAATTATTAGGAAGAAACGGAAAAGTATATCAAGCTTCTTTTTGGTTTCTATTTTCATTTAATCTCCCTTTAGTGTTTAGTTTCTCTTTTTAGAAGTTCCTCTACTGTTAAACCAACCTCTGGCTCACCACCAAAAACAGTTCCCTTTTCTCTTTTTTCAAAGCGTTTTTTCGCTAACTCATAGGCTTTGTCAGGAAGAGGTATATAACCAACTTGCTTAGAAATCTTCGCTGCGTTTTTGAGATAAAATTCTACAAATTCTTTTACTTCAGGTCTTTCAGCAGATTTGGCATTAACATAAATAAAAAGAGGTCTTGAAAGAGGTTGATATTCACCAGATTTCACTGTCTGTAGGGAAGGTTCTACACATTTTCCAGTTTTTGGATTTTTAATGGCAATTGCCTTGATTTTTCCCTTATTTTCTTCTACATAGGATAAGCCAAAGTAACAAAGTGCACCCTTTTCTCTTTGGGCAAACTGAACCAATACATTGTCGTCTTCAGAGGCTAAGTAATCCCCCCTTTGAGATTTGGCCTTTCCAACGATGGCTTCAGTAAAATAATCAAAGGTTCCTGAATCAGACCCAGGTCCACAAAGCTTGATTTCAACTTTGGGCCAATTAGGGTCTAAATCAGACCAGTAAAACTTCTTTCCCTGTGATTCTGGCTTCCAAACCTCCTTTAGTTGCTCAATGGTCATACAAGCTGACCAATTGTTCTTGGGATTAACAACTACAGATAAGCCATCATAAGCAACAGGTAGTTCTATGTATTCAATTCCATTTTTCTTGCATTCTTCCATTTCTTTTTTTAAGATAGGTCTTGAAGCATTGCTTATGTCTGTTTCACCTCTACAAAACTTTTTAAAACCGCCTCCTGTACCTGAAATTCCGACAGTTACTTTAACTGCACCTTTTTTTAATTTCTGAAACTCCTCAGCAACACCCTCAGTGATGGGATAAACCGTTGAAGAGCCATCAATTTTAATCACTGAAGAAGAGGAGCCTTGAGATACAGCCCCTAAAAGCCCTAAACCTACCAAAAGAGCTGAAATTTTAAATCTTCTTCCCATCATAAAACACCTCCTTTGAATTTTTTTAAGAAAATATGGTGGCTTTTTTAAAAAAATATTAAACTAATGTTAATGAAATGTTAAAAAGGCGAGGGTGGATCTAAAGTTGAGAAATATTTTTTTTTGAGTAAAATTAGGGAGTAATTTAATAAGTCAAAAGGGGGAAGACCTTTGGAGGTTAAAAAGATAGTTTTAGCGTACTCAGGTGGGCTTGATACATCTGTGATATTAAGATGGCTTGTTGAAAAGTATAATTGTGAAGTAATTGCCTTTTGTGCCGATGTAGGACAAGAAGAAGATTGGGATGAGATAAGGCAAAAGGCTTTAGCTTGTGGAGCAAGTAAAATTGTGATCCAAGATTTAAAAAAAGAGTTTGTAAAAGATTATGTGTATTTTGCAATTAAGGCTGGAGCACGATATGAAGATTGGTATTTAATGGGCACCTCTCTTGCAAGACCCCTTATTGCTAAAGCACAAGTTGAGGTGGCCTTAAAAGAAGAAGCAGATGCTTTAGCTCACGGCGCCACAGGGAAAGGTAATGATCAGGTGCGCTTTGAATTAGCCTATGCAGCACTTGCGCCTCATTTAAAAGTAATAGCTCCTTGGAGAGAATGGGATTTCAAAGGAAGAAGTGATTTAATAGCCTATGCTCAAGAAAAAAATATACCTGTTCCTGTTACTCCTGAGAAACCCTATAGTATTGATGCCAATCTCTTTCACATAAGTTATGAAGGGGGCATCCTTGAAGACCTTTGGCAAGAACCGCCAGAGAATATGTTTATTTTAACCCAAGCTCCAGAAAAGGCACCAGATATGCCCGAATATATTGAAATTAATTTTGATAAAGGAGAGCCTGTTTCTATAAATGGTGAAGCTTTAGATCCTGTTTCCCTACTTCAAAAATTGAATTTTATTGGGGGAAAACACGGAATAGGTAGAGTAGATATGGTGGAAAATAGGTATGTTGGAATAAAAAGCAGAGGGATATATGAAACACCTGGAGGTACGATCCTTCACATTGCCCATAGAGCTTTAGAACAAATTACTTTAGATAGAGAAGTTATGAGACTTAAAGATATGTTAATGCCTAAAATTGCAGAGCTCATTTATTATGGTTATTGGTTTAGCCCAGAATTTCAAGCTTTAAAGACCTTTGTAGAATCTTCACAAGAGAGAGTTACGGGCACTATTAGGCTAAAACTTTATAAAGGTAACGTCTATGTAGTAGGTAGAAAAAGTCCCTTCAGTTTATATACTAAAACCTTAGCCAGCTTTGAAGAAAAGGAGGGGTATAATCCAAAAGATGCAGAAGGCTTTATAAGGTTGCAAGGCTTAAGACTTAAAACTTATTTTTATAGTTAAACAGATAGATTTAAGGGGGTACGAACATGAAAATATTCGTTGATACTGCTAAAATTGAAGAAATAAGAAAGGTGAAGGAATGGGGAATTTTGGATGGAGTAACTACTAACCCTACTTTACTTGCTCAAACGGGTCGTCCCTGGAAAGAAGCTGCTTTAGAAATTATAAATGAACTTCCAGACAAACCTGTATCTTTAGAGGTTATTGCTACAAAAGCAGAAGAAATGATCAAAGAAGCCTATGAACTTGCTAAATTAGGGTCCAATGTAGTTATTAAAATACCTTTTACTACAGAGGGTTTGAAAGCCTTGAAAAGGCTTACTGAGGAAGGCATAAAAACCAATGTGACCTTAGTTTTTTCTCCCCTTCAAGCCTTAGTTGCAGGAAAGCTTGGAGCAACCTATGTTTCTCCTTTCTTAGGGAGAGTTGATGATATCGGTTATGATGGAATGCTTGTTTTAGAGGAGATAGTTTCTTTGTATAATATCTATGGAATAGAAACAGAGATTATTGCTGCAAGTATTCGTCATGTAGATCATGTGCGCAGATGTGCTCTCTTAGGTGTAGATATTGCTACCATCCCCTTTAAAGTCATAGAACAAATGTTGAAACACCCTCTTACAGAAATAGGACTTAACAAATTTTTAGAAGATGCCAAAAAAGCAGGGATCTCAATCCTTTGATTAATAATATTTTACACTTAGAAGAGGTATTATTTTATTTCCTAAATTCTAAAAGAAATACCCTTCTTGATATACTTCTTCCTCTTTTTAGCAAAGCAAA
Organism: Caldimicrobium sp.; assembly: GCA_046292115.1. Lineage (GTDB taxonomy): Bacteria > Desulfobacterota > Thermodesulfobacteria > Thermodesulfobacteriales > Thermodesulfobacteriaceae > Caldimicrobium. The sequence goes on along the minus strand of JBKBRL010000007.1, from coordinate 165 downwards.
TTTTATATATGTTTTTTATTTCATCTTGGCTATTTTTTTAGGCTTCTTTTTGTATAGAAGGGGCATATTTTCCTGGAAAAAATATCTAATCGTGGTTAGTATTTTGATTTTAGGTTTTTTAGTTTCTGACTTTACCTGTGCTAGAGTTTGGAAACCTCTTGCCCA
>JBKBRL010000084.1:0-4767 GCA_046292115.1 Caldimicrobium sp. | reverse complement strand
ACCTTTTAAAAGACCTTTTGAATAGTCAAAACCTACATCCGTAGTTATACTCTTTTCAGGCTTGAGATTGGGATTACCTAAATAACGGGTACCCCAAGATGATACATAATCTGCTGCTAATTCATCAGGTGCTGGAGCACGGAAACCTGTTCCATAGTTTGCTTTAAAGTTTAAAGCTTCTGTTATCTTCCATACAAGCCCTCCTCTTGCAGTTATATGATCTAAATTTTCCTTCCTTGGCTTTAAACTTGGTATACCAGGTGTTGAAAGGATCCTATTTTCAAAATAATCGTAACGAATGCCAGCACTAAGTAAAACTTTATTATTAAGTAAGTTTAACCTACCCTCAGAATAGATTCCATAGGTATCATATTTTGAATTAGGTCTGTAAGGTGCTCCCGGCCTTCTTGAACTCTTTACCTCAATTCTATCCCATTGACCACCAACAATTAATCTATGAGGTCCAAAAGAGAAATTATGCTGAAGATTTGCGCCCTGGGTATCTGTTCTTGTAATTGAGATATAATTAATACCAGGTCCCGGGTTAACACTCCCATGCCATTCATCCTTATCTTTCACAAGGTAATACTTTGCATTGAAATTCTTTGATTGATAATCTATATCAAATCCTGTTCTTCCCTTGTTGGAATAATCATCAGGATCTGGAGAATATCTTGCATTTGGTGAGCCTATATGCCAGCCTCTTGCATGTTGGAATCCTAAAGATATCCGGCTATCACCAAAAATTTTGTAGCCAAGCCTCCCCAAAAGTGTTATATAATTTTCTTGTGTATTATCAATTTTTCCATACCCTTTTGCTTTATAGTCATCGGAACTATATCTACTTGCAGTGAAATAAAAATCAATGGGACTTTTCTTAACGCTTACTTCACTTAAGGCTTTCCAATATTCCCAAGAACCACCTTCTAACCCCACAAATCCTTGGACACCTTCTTTTTTAGCTTTCTTTGTAATAACATTAATAACACCACCCATAGCAGAAGAGCCATAAAGTACACTTGCTGGGCCTTTTACTATCTCAATTCTTTCAATGCCGTCAACGGGAATTTTGGCAAGGTTTACCGTGCCTGCAAGATGTCCATCAATGAGCACAAGGACTCTGCTATTTAACATACTAAACAAATCTGTGGCAAGACCTCTAACACCTACTCTTGCAGTTAATGCACCAGGATATTTGTGCACATGACCAACTCCCGCCTCAGTCATAAGATCTCCTACATCGTTGGCAACAGAATTTTGGATATCCTCTTCAGAAATAACCTGAACAGAAGCTGGCACCTCTCGCTTCGGTTCCTCTACCCTCGTTGCTGTAACAACGATTTCTTCCAAGGTACTCACCCTCTCCCCAGCAACTTCACCAGCTATCGCTGGTTTTACTGAGTGAAGGCTGTACCCAGAAAGAATAAAACTTGATAGAGAAAAATAATAGAAGTTGATACTTTTAGCGTTGATACTTTAACTTTTAACATTTTTGCACCCCCCTCGAGGTATTTTTAGGGCTGGATAGGTCTTCCGGCTTAGGGCATAAAAACCTACTCGGCCGCCTTCCCATCCTGATTTTACTCAGGACAGTGGCATAAATGGCCTTTCGTTCCCATCACGGCTGCGGGGCAGCGGGGGAATTTCACCCCTCTTCCCTTACATCCAGCCCTTTGATTTAGCTATTTCGTTATTTTCTTTTTCTCATTACTTCTTTGCTCTTTCACCCCCCCCTTTAAGTGCAATTTAATTTCAATGAGTATTATTTTTCCAGTTAAAGTAACACCACTTTTTTATTTGTCAATAAAATAACATATATGGAATAATCCTTAAAGTCTTCCGTGCCTGAATTCTTAGATTCTCTACCTTCTCTGCTTGCGTATCTAATAAATTAATACATTATATTCTCCTTGAAATTAATCCCTATAAACAACTATAGTTCCCTTTCTTGATAGATTTAGAACTTGTTTTATATTTTTTAAGTATAATTTTATAGTACAAAATTTAAAAAAGTTGACCAAAGTAATCTTTTTTTGTTTATTTTTACCTATAGAGACCTACATTTAGCTATGCACTTCAAGTCGCTAAAAATTTGTCTTTAGGAGGACCTATGATAAAAAATTTTCTCGAAAAGCTCCATAATTTTAGGCTATTGCCCTTTTTTGTTCTCATCAGTATGGTGATAGGCGTTGCTTTTGGCAAATGGTATGAAATATCTAATTTTCAACTCACACCTCCCATTGAAGCTATTAAATCAATCTTCCGTGGAACCTATGAATTTACCATTGGTAATACCCTTGCCCTTGGCGTAGTAGTTGGGCTATTTATGATGATTTACCCTGCTATGGCCAATATAAAGTTTGAGGACTTGGGTAAGGCAGCCAAATCCCCCAAGCAAATTCTTATAGTAGTATTCTTCAATTATGCCATAGCACCTTTTTTTATGCTTCTCTTAGCTAAAATGTTTCTCAGTGGGGAGCAAGATTTATACACAGGTCTTGTTCTCTACGGACTTGCACCATGTATTGCAATGGTAATCGTTTTCACCTATCTTGCCGGGGGAAATGGTCCACTGGCAATAATTCTTGTTGCCTTAAATTCTATTGTCCAAATGCTACTTATTCCAATCTATGCTAAACTTCTTCTTGGCGATATTGAGTTTGATGTGTGGGTTGTAGGTGAAAGTGTACTCCTTTATTTAGGAGTTCCCCTTTTGGCAGGAATGCTCACAAGGTTTTTGGGTGTAAAAAAATTTGGAGAAGCCTGGTTTCGTAAATTAAAATTTTACCTTGATACTATGTCCATAGTGGGCTTACTTTTTACCCTTGTTGTAATGTTTGCCTTGAAGGGAGACTTAATATTAGAAAAGCCATTCTTTATCATACAGATGGCAATCCCTATGACTCTTTTTTTCTGGGCTATGTTCCTTATAGTCTATCTTACAGGCTGGAAGTTTGGCTTAACCTATGAAGATGCTGTGGCAGTAGCCTTTAATTCAACGGGGAGGGATTTTGAAATTGCCATCGCTATTGCCATCACAGTATTTAATCCCACAGTAGCTCTTGCTACTGTGATCGGACCCCTTATAGAAGTGCCCGTTATGCTTGTTCTTGTTTGGTTTGCTAAGAAAACTGAATATAGGCTATTTAAAGGGAGGGCATAAATATGTACAAAAAGATCCTTTATCCTATAAAGTTTGAAGAATTTTCTTTGGATATTCTTTCTTGTATTTTAAATTTTAAAAAAGCTGGTACAGAAGAAATTATTTTGCTCCATGTGATAGATGTTACAAAACTTCCTATGGATAAGTTTGAAGGATTAGATCCTGAGGATATTCAAAGATTAACCACTATTGCTAACACCCGAATGGAAGAAGCAATAAATATGATTATTAAAGCAGGACTTTCTGCTAAAAAAAGAATAGAGGTTGGCATACCTTACAGAGAGATTTTGCGAGTAGCCAAGGAAGAAGCAGTTTCTCTCATTGTCTCTGGTAGACAAAAGAAAAGTTTGCTTGACGAAATATTTATTGGATCAAATACAGATAAAATCATAAGATACGGAAATTATCCAGTTTTTATCCCCAAATACCCTGGAGTCTTTGGGGGTGACAGGGAAGCCTGTGAACGCTATTGTTCAAACCCCTTTGCAAAGGTTCTTTACCCTACCGATTGGTCTGCCTGTGCAAAAAGGGCGCTTCTTTATCTAAAAAATCTTAAAAATGCAGGCGTGGATGAAGTTATAGTAGTACATGTGATGGAAGAAAAACTAAAGAAACATCTCCCCCAGGATAAATTCAAAGATTTGGAGAGTATAGATAAAGAAAAATTAGCTCAAGTAAAAGAAGAGCTTGAGCAAAATGGCTTCAAAGTAAAAACAATTCTTTATGTTGGGAAACCCGGAGCAGATCTTATAAAACTTGCCAAAGAAGAAGATGTTACTCTTATCATAATGGGAGCTCATGGTAAAGGATTCGTGGAAGGTATTCTCTGGGGTTCTGTTTCAAGAAATGTAGTTGAATACAGCGACAGGCCCGTCCTCCTGATTAAAGGTGAAAATTGTTAAAAGATAAAATTTCCTATAATGCAGCGGCATATGCTATAGGTATTGTAGTAACACAGGCATTCTTGCCTGTGCATATCTTCCCAGGGCTTAAAGCCTGAACTACCATAGTTGCTGTAGAGACAATTTACGAATCGCCCAAATGTATTTTTAGCAGCGTATTGCTATGCACGAAAAATGTTTTCCCATATGTAGGGGCAATTCACGAACTACCCAATTACTTTTAGAACTTTAGTCATCTCTACCTTTAACGCATATATAGACAATTCACAAATTCCACCAAATTTCTGCCAGTAATAATTAATCTATATAAAGACATTTTAATCACCTATGGACGAATAGGAATAAATTTTCGTTAATAATTTGGTAAGTACTTAGTAGTAGTTAAGTATAACTAAAAATAATAATGTAGATAATGAACAAATTTACACATAATTTTTGACTGTAAGTAAATTAATATAATACAAAGTCAAATATCAAAAGACAATTAAATAGACGGTGAATTAGGTTGAAAGGATTAACGCTATAGCGAGTTCCTAATAGGTTCTACAGCTATATACTTCCGAATAGAGGTATCAATAAAAAGGAGAAAAACTTCATAAAAACACTAAGGAGACTGCAAAACCTGTGCTGGGCCTCCGGAAAAGGTCAAACTTCTCTGAAAGATTCCGGAAGAATTTTGGAAAAAAGCATAAACCAGTCCTT
>JBKBRL010000083.1:0-4789 GCA_046292115.1 Caldimicrobium sp. | reverse complement strand
TGGCATTGACAGTTCGCTGACTTGTTGTATCGCCGTTGATGCATTAGGAAGTGAGCATGTCACGGGAGTGGCAATGCCTGGACCTTATACATCTCAGTACAGCCTTGAAGACGCTGAGGCATTGGCACGCAACTTAGACATTCGTTTCCTCATCATCCCCATCAATGAAGTTTTTGAAGCGTTCTTGAAAACTTTGAGTGATGTTTTTAAAGGGATCCCGCAGGATGTGACCGAAGAAAACTTGCAAGCGCGAATTCGTGGGACAATCTTGATGGCATTGTCCAACAAGTTTGGTTGGCTCGTTTTGACAACAGGTAACAAAAGCGAAGGCAGCACAGGTTACTGCACCCTTTACGGCGACACAGCAGGTGGTTTTGCTGTGCTCAAAGATGTATACAAAACCCTCGTTTACGAGTTGGCAGGATATGTGAACGAAAAAGCGGGGCGCGAAATTATTCCCCGTCGCGTTTTTGAGAAACCGCCAAGCGCCGAACTCAGGCCAGGGCAAGTTGACCAAGAGAAGTTACCGCCTTATCCGCTACTTGACAAAATTTTGCAGGCGTATGTGGAGGAAGACCGCAGCGTTGCTGACATTGTGGAGATGGGTTACGATGAAACAATCGTTCGGGAAGTAGCGTGGATGGTTGACAGCAGCGAATACAAGCGCCGGCAGTTTGCGCCAGGACCGAAAATCACTCACCGAGCCTTTGGCAAGGATAGGCGCTTGCCCATAACTAATCGCTTTAGAGAATTGAAAAGAAATTAATTGGACTTTGTTAGTGAGCCTTTTAGGAAGGCGAAGAGGAGAGTCCCGTTGAGACTATTGGTGCTGCACCTTTTGAAAATGTGGAAGGAAAATGATACACGATTATGAATGTCATTAATTATCAAATTTTGCTACGTTTGGTTAGATAGGGCTCTAAATGACATGCTAAAGCGAATATATGGTGCATCCAATCGGACTGAGAGGAAAGGGGTAGAAAATCATGAATCATCACTTGCTATTGAATTGTAGCAGTACCAAAATAATATTTCAAAGATCTTGCATTTATTGTATTTCTGGCATCTTCTAAAATACGGCTGAGCGCTGGTTTTATCTGAACTATATGAAAAATAACGATCATTTTAAAAACCATAGGCAAGAACAGATAATTATCTTTGTATTTAAACAATGTGGAATATTAAATTTACTCTTGAAATCTTAAAAAATTATTTTTAAAATTATTTAATCTTTAAATTATATGGGATATAAATTAGAATAAAAAGGGCTTTGAAGATGTATAGATCTTCCTTAGAATTTTCGCCTATGATAATGGGCTTTATTTTTAAACTGTACCTATAAAGATTATTCTCTTTAATACACGGATGGAGGATGACTTTTATTAAAGTTTTTATTACTCATGCTATTTGATAAAAAGCTCTTAGGGGGTTATTTTATGAGCCTTTTTTTGCTAATACTTCTTGTCTCTTTTAGTATAGCAAGGGCTGAGGTGATAAGGGTTTTTGCCGCAGCAGACCTTCAATATGCCTTACAGGAAATAGCAGAGCTTTATATGAAAAAGTATCCTGAGGACAAAGTGGAGTTAGTTTTTGGTTCTTCTGGCAAAGGTTATGCTCAAATAAGAGCAGGTGCTCCTTATCATTTATGTTTTTCTGCGGATATGAAGTATGTAGAAAACCTTTACAAGCAAGGGTATGCGTTAACAGAGCCAAAGCCTTATGCCATAGGCAGGCTCGTGGTCTGGGTGCGAAAGGATTCAGGTTTGGACCCTTCTCAGTTTCCTCAAATTCTCTTTGACAAAAGAATAAAAAAGATTGCTATAGCCAATTGGGATCATGCCCCTTATGGAAGAGCTGCAAAGGAAGTACTTGAGGCTTATGGAGTTTTTGATAGTGTAAAGGGCAAGTTTGTCCTGGGTGAAAATATAGCCCAGACCGCAAGCTATATATCCACCGGAGCTGCGGAAATAGGCTTTATAGCCCTCTCCTTGGCAAAAAGTCCAAAGCTTGAAAAAATAGGAAAATACTGGCTCATCCCTGAGGACAAACACGAGAGGATTGTGCAAGGATATGTTATCACACGAAAAGGAAAAAATGTGGATAGATTTTATCATTTTGTAAGCTCTCCAGAGGCAAGAAAAATTTTTGTAAAATATGGCTTTGTGCTACCAGGAGAAAAACCGTGATCCCCCTCGAAGCCTTTTGGCTTACTATAAAGTTATCTTTCATTACTTCCATTATCCTTTTGATAGTGTGCCTTCCTTTGGCTTGCTATATAGCTTATTCAAGAAACTACCTTGCCTTAATTCTCGAGGTGATAACTACTTTACCCCTTGTTTTACCTCCTACAGTGCTTGGTTTTTATCTTTTAATTATTTTTTCAAAAAACAGCCCCTTAGGGAACTTTTTAGAAAATTTAATGGGTTTGAAACTTCTTTTTACTTTTGAAGGCCTTGTTGTGGCTTCTGTTATATATAGCCTACCCATGATGACCCACCCTTTGATATCAGGATACAGAAGTGTTCCCAAAAGTTTAATAGAGGCAAGCTGGACCTTAGGAAAGTCTAAGCTTGAAACTCTTATAAGAGTAATCTTGCCTAACATGAAGGCTTCAATACTTGTGGGTTTGGTATTATCCTTTGCCCATACCATGGGAGAGTTTGGTGTGGTACTAATGGTAGGTGGAAACATAGAAGGAGAAACAAGGGTTGCTTCAATAGTTATATACAACGCGGTAGAAGCTTTAGACTACAAGACTGCCCATATTTACTCTGCATTGCTTTTGTGTTTATCCTTTTTCAGTTTATTGGGGCTATACCTTTTTAACAAAAGGTGGTCTTTATGATTAAGGTAAAGGTAAAAAAGAAGCTTCATGGTATAAGGGGTGACTTTTGGTTGGATGTGGACTTTAAAATGGGTGCGGAGTTTGTAGTTTTGCTTGGTCCTTCTGGTAGTGGTAAAACTACTCTTTTGAGAACCATAGCTGGGTTGGAAACACCACAGGAGGGTTATATAGAGGTCAATGGCGCAGTTTGGTTTGATTCTATTAAAGGCATAAACCTACCCCCTCAAAAAAGACAGGTGGGCTTTGTCTTTCAGGATTATGCCCTTTTTCCAAATATGACCCTTTTTGAAAATGTAATGTATGGAATGAAGAAAAAAAACAAAGAAAAAGCTCTTGAACTTTTGAATAAAGTAAAATTAGAGGCGTTAAAAGATAAAAAACCTCATCAAATATCTGGTGGTCAAAAGCAGAGAATAGCCCTTATAAGGGCATTGGCAAGGGAGCCACAGATTCTTCTCTTAGATGAACCTTTGTCTGCTCTTGATGAAGACCTTAGAGCCACTTTACAAGAGGAGTTAAAGGGCTTCCAAAGACAATACGGAATTCCAACGCTTATGGTAACCCATAGCTGGGAAGAGGCTCTAAGATTAGCTGATAAAGTTATAAGGATAGATGAGGGAAAGATTAAGGAAGAAGGAGAACCAAGAAATACCCTGCTAAAAGTGATAGACAAAAAATTGAAGAATGATGAAATTGTGCTTACCGTTAGCATAGGGGGAAAAGTGTTGGAGTTGGGCATTAACAAAAAAGACCTCCCTTAGCAAAAAATTTATAAAACTCTACAATGATTGAAATTACATCACTAATAACCTTGGTTTGATAATATAGTTTTTTTATGATTGTAATTAAAAATTGCTAATTGAGGGTCTAAGGAAAGGTAACTCGTGAACTTATTTATGAGGTAGTTGATGAGAGCACAGAGAAAACTTTACAAAAACATCTGAAATAAAAAAACATATGAAGATTTTAAATATTTTAAATAATCATAAAATTAATATTCAGGTTGGGCAACTGAGGCAGGAAATAACACAGATAAACCAGAGAATTGATATAGTAATTCAGTGGCTTATAGATTTTAGAAAATAAGAATCTCTTGATACAACTTATTTCAAAGAAAAATTATTTTTCTGTTTTGATTATAAATGACAAAGGAAAGTCAAATATAAAAGAAAAATCTACTTAAGAAGAGCTAAAAACTTTTCAAGCTCCTTTATTATCTGAGGGTTGCAGGCAAAGGAATGTTTTTCCTCTGGAAAAGCTCCTGATTTTACATCCTTTACATAAGAAGATAAAGCTTCTCTAAAAAGTAAAAAGCCTTGAAGATAGGATTTAACAAATTTAGGCCTCATCTCAGGGAATAAGCCCATTATATCGTGAAACACAAGGATTTGTCCATCAGTATGAGGCCCTGCCCCTATCCCTATAGTAGGTATTTTTAAATTTTCTGTAATAATCTTTGCAACCTCTGCAGGCACACATTCTAACACTATGGCAAAAGCTCCTGCTTCTTCTAAAGATAAAGCGGACTCTAAGAGCTCCTTTGCAGTATCAATATCTTTTCCTTGGACCTTTAGTCCCCCCATTTCCATACTTCTTTGAGGTGTAACTCCTATATGGGCTAACACAGGTATTCCTGCTTTAACTATAGCAGAAATTACCTCTACAACCTCTTTTCCGCCCTCAACTTTTACACCATGACATCTTCCCTCTTTTACAAATCTTCCCGCATTGTAGACAGCCTGCTCAGTTGAGATTTGATAACTCATAAAGGGCATATCCCCGATGCGCAGTGTATTGGGTGCTCCTCTTTCAACGGCTTTACAAAATATAAGCATCTCCTCCACAGTGATTGGAAAGGTATCAGGGTAGCCAAGCATCACCATACTTGCGGAATCCCCAATAAGAATGAAATCACAGCCTGCTTCTTCTACCAACTTGGCTGAG
>JBKBRL010000082.1:0-4818 GCA_046292115.1 Caldimicrobium sp. | reverse complement strand
CTATGGGAGATGACAAGAAAATATGGTATTCCCTATTTTGCAAACTTTGTAAATTCCGATATGGATCCTGATGATGCAAGGTCAATGTGTTGTAGGCTAAGACTTGACCAAAGGGTGTTAAGAAAAAGGGGAGGAGGACTTTTTGGAGCAAATCCCTTGACAGGCTCTATCGGGGTTGTAACTATAAATCTCCCAAGAATTGGTTTTCTTTCAACCTGCGAGGAAGAATTTTTTGAAAGACTGGAACATTTACTTAACCTTGCAAAGATCTCTCTTGAGATAAAAAGAAAAGTTATTGAAGATTTTACTGAAAAGGGACTATATCCTTATTCTAAGGTTTACTTAGAGGGGATTAAAAGGGGAACAGGGAGATATTGGTCCAATCATTTTTCAACGATAGGTATCGTGGGAATGAATGAAGCTTGTCTTAATTTCTTAGGGGAGCCTATTTATACATCAGCAGGGAAGGAATTTGCTATAAAGGTGCTTAAGTTTATGAGGGAGAAGATTTCTCAGTTTCAAGAAGAGACAGGAAATCTTTACAATTTAGAAGCAACACCTGCTGAAGGGACAAGCTATAGGCTTGCAAAAATTGATAAGAAAAAGTTTCCACGTATAAAAACTCAAGGAACGCAAGAAGTACCTTATTACACAAACTCCTGTCATTTACCTGTTTATTACACTGATGATATCTTTGAAATTCTAACTCATCAAGATGACCTGCAAGTTTTGTTTACAGGTGGGACAGTGGTACATCTTTTTGTTGGGGAGGAGATAACGGATAGAGCCTTGGTAAAAGAACTTGTAAAAGCAGTGGTTACTAATTTTCGCTTACCTTACTTTTCTATTACTCCTACTTTTTCAATATGTCCTGTGCATGGGTACTTACCTGGTAAGCATGATGTATGTCCGCTTCCCCATAGTGAAGAGGAACTTAACAAATTTGGAATAGAGATTGAAATTCCTCTTGCTTTGCTTAATAGATTTAGTGAATCAGCAGTTAAGATTATTGATAGTTAGGGTATGTAATAGATATTAAATAAAAAAGGGGGGTATGAGATGGAGAAGAAGTGTAGAGTTAAAGTAGTGCCTTGTGAGGTTTATTCAAGGGTTGTAGGGTATTTTAGACCAGTGTCAAACTGGAATCCAGGGAAACAAAGGGAATTTTCTGAGAGAAAGACAGTAAGGTTAGAGACTGGACTTAAGTGTGGATGCTAACTCAAAGGTAAAGAAGAAAAAAATTGGCAGAGGGGTTTGTGATTTTTGCGGTAATAGTGCACCCCTCTGCTATTTCTGCACCAAATGTGGTTTTACACTTTGTCAAAGTTGTCTTCTTGAAAATCAAAAGAAATTTTTATGCGCCAGCGCCCTTGCCTGGATTTGTCCAAATTGTTCCCATTGGGAAACCCTTTAAAGATTACCATTTAAGCAAAAGAGAACCAAAGGTGAAGCCACCACCAAAGGCTACTAAAAGCACCAAGTCCCCTTTTTTTAGTTTTTTCTCCTTTTCTGCTTCGTAGAGTGCTATAGGAATACTTGCAGCAGATGTATTTCCATACCTTTGAATATTAGTAAATACCTTTTCCTGAGGAAGTCCTAATTTCTCTCTTAAATATTCGATAATTCTTAAATTGGCTTGATGGGGAATTAAGAGAGATAGATCTTTAGGAGATAAATTATTTCTTTCCAAGATTTCTATAGCTATTTTTTCCATTACTCTTACAGCAACTTTAAATACCTCTCTTCCCTGCATTTTTATGTAATACTCATCTCTTGGCAAACGCTCATCAAAAGGAAAATAGGCAGAGCCACCTCCTTTTAAGGTTAGAAAATGCCAGTTTGTACCATCGGCACCTAAAATAAAATCAATAATTCCTCTTTCAGAGGACTCTTCACCTCCAAGAACCACAGCTCCTGCCCCATCTCCAAATAAGACACAGGTGCTTCTGTCTTCCCAATTAGTTTTTCTGGATAAAGCTTCTGCACCTACTACTAATATTTTCCATTGGGGGTGATTTTTAATAAATTGATCTGCAATAGCTAAGGCATAAATAAATCCAGAACAAGTAGCAGACAAATCAAAAGCTCCGGCTTGAGTTGCTTCTAATTCTCTCTGAATTAAAATGGCTAAGGAAGGCATAAGAAAATCTGGGGTCAGAGTGGCACAAATTATTAAATTTAAATCTTTTCCTGTAAGATTTGCCTTTTCTAAAGCTTCTTTAGCTGCTAAAAAAGCATAGGTGCTAATCACTTCCTCTTTATCTAAAATATGTCTTTCCTTAATACCTGTTCTTTCCTGAATCCATTCATCACTTGTATCAACCATTTTTTCCAAATCATGATTAGTAAGAACTTTCGGAGGGACTGCCATCCCAGAAGAAAGAATCACAGCTCTACTCTTCTTCAACCTTTTCCTCCTCTAACAAGTTTTCTTCACTTGCCCTTTCAAGTTTTTTGTAGAGGTCAATCTTTGCAAAATGCAGTGCTTGTCTTATTGCATTTTTTATGGCATAGGCATCAGATTTCCCATGGGAGATGATAACATTTCCTTTCACACCTAAGAGCGGGGCTCCTCCATATTCTCTCCAATCAGCCTTTTTTTTAAAAGCCTTTAAAGCCCCTTTAGCAAGAAACATTCCTAAAATATAAAGATAAGATTTTTTGACTTCGTTTTTTAGCATTTCAAAAATTGTTTCCGCAAGTCCTTCTGAAAGTTTTAAACAAATATTGCCTATAAAGCCATCGCAAACAACCACATCTACTAAGCCTTTATATAGATCTCTTCCTTCAATGTTGCCGTAGTAGTTGAGTTTTGAATTTTGAAACAATTTGTGCGCTTCTTTTACTAACTGATTTCCTTTTCCAGTTTCTTCTCCAATGGAGAGAAGGGCAATTTTTGGTTTATCTCTATGCCAGATATGTTCTAAAAAGAGACTTGCCATTAAACCAAATTGGTATAGGTCATAAGCTTTAGAATCCACATTAGCTCCTGCATCAATAAGTACCATTGGATCTTTAAGTGTAGGAAGAAAGGTAGCTATAGCAGGGCGACGCACGCCCTTAATTCTCCCAAGAATAAAGATACTTCCTGCAACGATAGCCCCGGAGTTTCCTGCAGATACAAAGGCATCAGCCTGGTCTTCTTTTAAAAGTTCAAGTCCTTTAAATATACTTGCATTCCTCTTTTTTTTTAATGCCTCTGATGGAGGTTCATCCATCTTAACAAATTCTTCTGTGTAAACTGTTTTTATACGCTCTTCCTTTTCGTATTTCTTTAATAATTCTTCCCTCCCCACTAAATAAAGAATAATTTCAGGATAAGCCTTTAAAGCTAACTCTGCTCCTTTTAGAACAACTTGAGGGGCATAATCGCCCCCCATTACATCTAAAGCGATCCGATACATCTATTAAAGACTTTATACTTCTGATTTTTCAAGAAAGGCTTTGCCTTTGTAATAGCCACATTTAGAGCAAACTCTATGGGGAAGTTTGAAAGATTTACACTTTGGGCATATACTGCCTGAAGGAACTACAAGGGCTTGATGAGCTCTTCTCATACCCCTTCTTGACCTTGAGGTCTTCCTTTTAGGAACTGCCATTTTTAAACCTCCTTCTCAGAATATTTTTCCTCAGCAATCTTCATCCCTTTTAATATAACAAAGGGAGAAGTTTTCTTAATAGGCTTACAGGAACATTGTACTCTATTCAAATTTACTCCACATACACCACACAAGCCTTTACAATCCTCACGGCACATTTTTCTAAAAGGCAACGCTAAAATTATCTCCTCATGTATAAGATTTATAAAATCTATAAAGGAATTTTCATAAAAACTAACTTCTAACTCCTCAGCAGATAGTTCCCTTTCCCCTTCAAAATTAAGGGATGCTTTAGGCAACAGGAGCACTTCAAAATTTGTATCTATCTTAAAGGGGAAAGAATCTAAACATAAATCACATTTAAGTTCAATGGTTCCCTTAATATGTCCTTGAATAAGCACTTCCAAACCTCTTTTTCTAACAAAGAGGGTTCCTGAGAAGGGCTCAAGCACTCGCACATCCTGAATTTCCTCAAGGTTTTCAAAGTTAAAATGAAGCCCTTCAGGAGGTATATCCTCTACTAATACGCCCCATTTTACCCTTTCTTCCATTAAGCTCATTGAAATCTTCTATTTTTTATATTAACAAATTTAGCTTAAAAATAACTCAAAAAGTCTTTTTGTCAAATATTTTTAGAAAAGCCTTGATACCTTTACTCTCTATTTAATAAAAATAACCTTGTGTGTAGTTTTTTAGCCTCAAAGTTTTTTCGTTCCCTCTTTTAAGATTGACAAGGAGTCAATATAATTTATATTTAATTTAAAATGCTTCATTATTTAATCATAGCTTTTCTTCTTAGTTTTACTATATCTGTATTAGTAATTCGTATTTCCTTTAAGCATCGCAAGCTCTTAAGTGAAAACCTTCACCACGGGCCTCAAAGATTTCATCAAATTCCTGCGCCCCGTTTAGGTGGTATCGCTCTATTTTCTGCCTTATTAGGTGGTCTCCTTATAAGTTATCTAAAAGGTGATCTTTTTAGAAATAATTTTCTTTTGCTTTTACTTTGTTCAATTCCAGCCTTTTTAGCAGGGCTTCTGGAAGATTTAACTGGAAAGATTAAAGTTAAATGGCGTCTACTTTTAATTGCCCTTTCAGCTGCCTTAGCTTACTATTTTCTCACCGCAAAAATCCAGCGCTTAGATTTGCCTTATGTAGATCCTATCTTCTCAATTGGATTAGTTTCTTTCATCTTTACCGTTTTTTCTGTAACAGTTGT
>JBKBRL010000081.1:0-4931 GCA_046292115.1 Caldimicrobium sp. | reverse complement strand
GCACCTTTTAGTAGAAAAGCCTCTTGCTCTTACTCTGAGAGAGGCCTATAATCTTGTAAATTTAGCAGAAAGATACAACCTAAAATTAGTCACCATTTTTCAAAATAGAGCTAATCTTCCTGTAATTAAAATAAAGGAGCTTCTTGAGAAAAACTATTTTGGCAAATTGGTATTGCTATCAGTAAAATTTTATTGGAGCAGGACTCAGAAGTATTATGATAGTGCCTCCTGGAGGGGGACTTGGGCTCAAGATGGAGGCGCCTTAGCTCAACAGGGCTGCCATTTTGCTGATATGATTGCCTATTTGGGTGGAGAAATAGAGTCAGTTTTTGCTAAAATGGGCACTTATTTGGTAAATATTGAAGCTGAGGATTTGCTCGTTGGTACTATAAAATTTAAATCTGGCGCCTTAGGAACGATTGAAGCAACAACTTGCGCTCGCCCCAAGGATATAAAAGCAGAAGTGGTTCTCTTAAGTGAAAAGGGTTCTGCTATCTTAGGTGGCTTTGCTATGAATTCTTTAGATTATTTAGCCCTTGAAGGAATAGATGATGTCTCGCCTCTTATTGAAGGGTTTAAAAGTAATCCTTCTCATCCTCTCGGCTATTCGCATTTTGCTTATCTCCAAGCTGCTATGGAATATTTTTCTACAGGGAAGAAAAAAGACTTTTTAGCAGTAGGAGCAGAAGCCCTTCCTTCTCTTGAGCTAATTATTGCTCTTTATGAATCTGCTGAACGAGGAAAAGAGGTAAAGCTGCCCTTTATCCCTAAAAAATGTAAATTAGGAAAAGGAGTAAACCTATGAAAAATATTCCTCTCTTAGACTTAAAACGGGGAGTAAGTGGAATTAAAGAGGAAATTTTCAAGGGACTTGAAGAAATTTTTGCTTCTATGAAGATTTTAAATGGACCTTATCTGTTAAATTTTGAAAAGGCTTTTGCTGAATATTTGGGTGTAAAATATGCCTTTGGATGTAGTTGTGGAAGTTCTGCCCTACTTATGGCACTTATAGCCTTAGGGATTGGAAAGGGAGATGAAGTCTTACTGCAAACCAATGCCTTTATAGCTGACTTTGAAGCTATCTATTTTGCTGGAGCAGAGCCAGTCTTTTTAGACATTGACCCTAATACCTTTGGACCAGATTTAGAAGATCTAAAGAGAAAAATTTCTCCAAAAACTAAAGCCCTGATTTTAGTTCATATGTATGGTTATCCCAATGAAATGGATGAAATTTTAGAAATTTGCAAGTCAGCTGGGATCTATCTCATAGAAGATGCCTCTCATGCTCATGGAGCAGAATACAAAGGGAAGAAAATTGGCTCCTTTGGAGATATTGGATGTTTTAGCTGTGGACCTGTAAAAAATTTGAATGCCATTGGAGATGCAGGCGTAATTGTTACCAATAACGATGATTTAGCCTTTAAAATAAAATACCTTAGAATTCATGGCCAGGTAGAAAAAAACTTTTCACATTTTCCTGGATTTAACTCTCGCTTAGACGAAATTCAAGCCCTTATACTTCTTCTCAAACTCAAAACCTTAGACGAGCAAAATGAAAAAAGAAGAGAAATAGCCCGCTTTTATACGGAAAAGCTCAGGGATATATCCTCTCTTTTCCTTCCTCCTTTAGACCCACCTTATAAAAAAAGTGTTTACCATAGGTTTGTTATAGGCACACCCGTGAGAGAGGAATTAGCAGCATTTTTAAAAGGAAAAGGTATTGGCACTGGTCTTTATTATCCCTATCCTCTTCATAAACAAAAGGCTTACTTAGATACTTTTGGAAAAACTTGGTCTTTGCCAACAGCAGAAAAATTTGCTAAAGAATTACTGGCTATTCCTATTTATCCAGAATTAACTCAGGAAGAATTAGACTATATTATTTCTGCCATAAGAGAATTTTTTAGTAAAGCATAAAAGGTTTTTAAGAAGTATGGCAGAAAGATTAATTTCCCTTGTTATACCCATGCATAATGAAGAGGGAAATGTGAACTTAGTATATACTGAGACCAAAAGGGTTTGTGAAGAGATAAAACAAGAAAAAGGCTATGATTATGAGATCCTTTTTATCAATGATGGAAGCACAGATAACACTTTGGCCTTGCTAAAGGATATAAAAGCTAAGGATAATAAAGTTAGAATCCTTAATATGGATAAAAATAGAGGAGAAGCCGCAGGGCTAACAGCTGGCTTTGCTCATGCCAGAGGACACTTCATTTTTACGATGGATGGAGATGGTCAAAATGACCCCAAATATATTAAAGAGCTCCTTCAAAAATTAGAAGAGGGCTATAAAGTTGCAACAGGCTACCGCCTAAAACGTAAAGAACCCCTTTTCACAAAAAGGATCCCCTCTTTTATAGCTAATCGCCTTATAGCTTCAATAACAGGCATTAAAGTAAGAGATAACGGATGTTCTCTTAAGGGCTATGTGGCAGAGGTACCCAAAAGATATCAAATTCCTCATGGGTTCCATCGCTTTCTTCCTGCCTTTTTTGGCGTAAAAAATGAGGAAGTTATTGAAATCCCTGTCTTGGACCGAAAAAGACACTGGGGAAAATCTCACTATGGACTGAAAAGAACTATTGAAGTGTTAAGAGACCTCATAACCTTTCCTTTTTTAAAAAATTCGAGCTTTTATGAGAAATTTTTTAAATTTTGGACTTATCTACATCTTTTCTTAGCTATACCCTTTGGTATATGGTTATTTTTAAAAGCTTCTACGATTATCTTCCTCATAGGAATGGCTCTGCTTTTGGGTTTTTTTGTGAGTAGAATTATTTATAAAAATCTAAAAAGATTTAACTTAGCTCAAGTAGAAGGGGTTTATAAAATAGAAGAGATATAAATTATGGGCAAAAAAACTTTTCTTACCATTATATTTCTCCTCTTTTTTACAATTTTATTTTATTTTCCCTATCTTGGTGAAAAGGAATTTCAAGGAGAAGAGGGAAGAAGGGTCTTAGTGGCAATTACGATGATAGAGAGTGGAGAATATTTTATTCCCCAAATACTTAGTGAACCCTATTTTAATAAACCCCCGCTTTACAACTGGGTTATTGCTTCATTTTTTAAAATAACTAAGGACTATTCAGAACAAACAGCTCGAGCTACCTCTACCCTTTCCATTCTTATTACTGCCCTATTTTTAACTTTTCTTTGGAGAAAAATAATCTCCGCCTCTGAGGAAGTAAAAAATATCCTTCCCTTTACTCTTTCTCTTTTACCAGGCTTAATTTTTCTTACTACCCCTGATGTCATAGATAAGGCCCTTCGCTCTGAAATTGATGCTTTCTATTCAATGCTTATTACCTTTGGACTCTTTCTATGGTTTTATTACCACGAGGTTAAAAATAAAAAATATTTAGCCTTTTTCTTCTTAGGCTTTTTTTTAGGTTTAGGCATAATAACCAAAACTTTTCAAGCTCTAATTTTCTTTTATCTTGCCTTTATTCCCTATCTTTTGTGGCAAAAGAGAATTAGAGAATTCTTTACTTTTCCTCATCTCTTAGGGGTTTTCACGATGATTTTTATTTTTTCACTCTGGGTCATACCTGTAAGTTTAAAAATAGGTTTTATGCCCTTTTTAAAGGCTTTGATTGCTGAATATAAATATGCAGCTGTAGCTGGTGAAATGCAGGCTTTACAACATTTTGAAAGTTTTACTCTTTACTTTCTTACAGACTATTCACCCTGGCTTTTATTCTTGCTTTTCTATAAAGGAACAAAGTTCAGGCAATTTTTAAAAACTCGTCCTCTTCTTTGGAAACTCTTTCTTTTTTCAGGCTTTGCTTTCGCCTTTGCCTACCTTTTTCATCTTGCCTTCCTTGGGTCACGCTTAAGATATATCCTACCCTCAGTAGGAGGTTTTGTCTTCCTTGTAAGTCTTGTTATTTATTATCTCTACATGTTTGGCCTTCCTAAGCCCAAGTTCTTTAAAGTCTTCGTCAAAGGCTTTTCTTTAATCAATGTTATACTTGCTTTCCTTTTTCTTCTCTATCTGCAAATTAAAAACCTCCCTGTACCTGGTGTTTTTTATGTAACCTATATAGGTTTTATTCTTTTAAATCTAATCGTTTTTATAAAATTTGAGCCTGCTATAAAACCACTTCTTTGGTACTTAGTCCTCTATGTTTTTCTCCTAAAACACCTCTATGTATTCTTTTATTATCCTCTTCATCAAGCTAAAATGAATTATCACAGAAAGGAAGCTGTAGAGATTGGAAACATACTAAAAGCTAAAAATAAAAAAGAACTATACCTTTGTAAAACCCTTCCCCATAATCTTATCTATTACCTAAAATATCGTTATAAAATGGTTGATGAGTTAATCTATATTAGGGACTGCAGAAATCTTCCTCCCAAAAGTTTCATCATAGTTATGCAAAAAGATTATGACCTAAATTGGGATAGGTCTGTTAAGGCTATTCCTTTTAAGATTAGGGAGAAAAGGTATTATCTTCTTTATAAGGAATAAGCCTTAGCTTTTTCAATCTCTTTTGCCTTTTATAATTGATTAAGTCCTTAAAGTAAGAAAAAAGGTCTTTTTCTAAAGAAGAATAAAAGCTTTGATAGGTCTTAAAAAGAAAGTGATCAACCAGTGGAAGACCGATCCATTCTAAGGTCATAGCAAGAGGGGCTAAATCTTTGAGTCTCTCTTTAGGATTTAGCTTTCTTTTATAAAAGGAGATACCATCTAAATCAAAAATTTTAAAACCCTCCCCTTCCCTGTAATAAAAATTTGTAAATTTTGTATCCCCTAAAAAAATACCCTTTTCATGTAAGGTATAAAGAAAATATACTAACTTTTGCAAGAGCTCCTTATTAGCACTATAGTCTTCTCTAAAATTTTCTTCATTTAAAAACCCCTGAGAGATAAAAGGTGTAATTATCCCACCTAAAAAAGGATTTTGTGAAAACAAATACTTAAA
>JBKBRL010000080.1:0-4954 GCA_046292115.1 Caldimicrobium sp. | reverse complement strand
AGGGCATTTCACCATCTCTTCATCTTCTTTAGTAAAACATAAAGCCTCAAAAAGTTTTCTACAATTCTCACATTTAAACTCATAGATAGGCATAACTAACACCTCCGGTTTTTTTGTTAATTAGTTTACTAAAATATTAAGAATTTTTTAGTAAATTTCAACCCAGCCTATAAGTGAGGACGCACTATCCTGGGATTTAATTTAACTGAAGGTGAAAAAAACCCTATCATAGAGCTTATTAATTTACCCATTATTTACATCGCTGATAAAGTTAAAAGACTTCTTAAAAACCTTGCATATCTTATCCAAAAATGTGGGATCACAAGTTCCACTAAGTTCTCTTGACTATAGCTCAACCTATAGCTAATATTTATTATATGCTTTTATTTATTTTCTTTATTTTATTAATTCCTATAAACACTTTTTCTAAGGAAAGGGTTGTCATTTTAACTCAAAGAGCTGAAATTTTGGTAAACCCGCAATCTCCTGTGAGGCTTTAACTAATTATCTTAATCTCAAAAGTAAAAATTTTATTTATGAATGCCAATATCAATCTTTTCAAGAAATCTTACAAAAAAAACCATCAAATTTTACCTTAGCCATTCTTAATCCAGTACTATTTATAGAATTAAAACATATTTATTCCAAAAATATAAATGAAGGATTCTATCCTCTTTTTAATATATACTCTTTAGAACTTTCTAAAAATGGCTTACAGGGTGCAGTTATTTTTACCAAAAATTCTGAAACTATTAATTCTCTCAAAGACATAAAAGGAAAAAAGGTAGCTCTGCTCTCAGAATGCAACTCTTCTTCAATATTAACCCTATATGAATTAAAAAAAGCAGGTTTTGACTTGGATAGGGATATCAAATTTCTTTATAAAGAAAATTGGGAAAAAGTGATTGAATCTGTGCTTAAAGGTGAAGCCCAGGTTGGCGCTGTAAGAACAGGTGTTATAGAATATTTAAAAAAACACAGTAATATCAAGCTATCAACTTTAAAATTCTTAAACCTTAAAAAGTATCCTGATTTTCCATTCTTAGTTTCCACTGAACTTATACCTGAGTGGTTCTTCATCTACACGAGGAAAGCTTCTCCTGAACTCATTGCAAATATATATAACATATTAACACCCTTTGTGAGAAAAGGCCCAATTCCTATGACCAATCTTGAGGTTAATATACCTTATGATCCCGTTAAGGTTCTCCAAATGCAAAAAGAACTAATGGTAGGACCTTATGCTTATTTGAAAGAGGAGTTGAAAAAAGCTCATAGAAAAGCTTTAATCCTTTATGCCTTTTTAAGTCTTATTAGTGCTAGTGTAACAGGAATTATTTTATATCTCTATTACAAGCAGAGCCGCTATAGGAGAGAAATTGAAAAATCTGCTAAGTTTTTAGAGGATACTCTCCAGATTAAGAGTAAAACTCTAAGTGAAGTCACACAAAAACTTAGTGAAGAAATGAAAAAATTAGAAAAAATCGTAGGGACCCTTGATATAGGCATTGCTTTAATAAATAAAGAAGGTATTATTTTAAGAGCCAATCAAGCCTTTGAAAAAATCTTTAACTACAAAAAATCTCTTAAATATTCTAACTTTAGGAAGATTAGCCAGAACATTCAACCATTACCAGAGGAAAAAACAGAGTTTAATCTTGATGCGGAAAGTTTTAATTTTAGAGCAAAACATAAAACAAATGGTGCGGAGAAATATCTTTTCATAAATAAAGTGCCTATAGAAGAGACACCTTATTATTTAATTACTGTAAGAGATATAACTTTGGAGAAAAAATGGGAAGAGGAGATAACCCAATATACGCAACTTGAAACCTTAAGAGTAATAGCAAGCGGATTAGCTCATGATTTAAATAATCTGCTTGGAGCAATTGTAAGTAATATTGAGCTTCTTTATCATCATTATAAAAAGGATATACCGCAAGAAGTCAAAGAAGGATTAGAAAAAATTAAAAACAACTCTTTACGAGCAAAAGCGCTTACTCAACAGCTTCTTATTTATGGAAAAAGTCTAATTTTATCATCAGGATCTTATTCTCCATATTCCTGGTTAAAAGAATTATGCGACCTTGTATTTGCTGGAACCTCTATTGAAGTGCAATATCGGATAGATCCAGAAGTTAAAAAAATTTCCGGAGATAAAAACTTATTAGGTTTTGCTTTGCATAATATTCTTATAAATGCCAGGAAGTCAATTAAATATAAATTATTTATAAAAATTTCATAATAAAAACAGCGACCCTATGTGGTTATTTCAATCTTAGATTCTGGTCCGGGAATTCCTGAAGAAATTAAAGATAGACTATTTCAACTCTTTATAACAACCAAAAAAGGAGGAAGTGGTCTTGGACTCTTTTCTGCTAAAAGGATCGTTGAAGCTCATGGCGGACATATTGAGATAGAGAGCTTTGAAGGAAAGGGCACTTTAGTAAAAATATACTTACCTTACAAAGAAGAACCTGAAGAGGAAAAAAAAGAAGAACCTATTCCTTCTGAAGGAAAAAAGGAAGCTTTTACTCAAGTGGTAAAGATTTTAATGATGGAGGATGAAAAAGATTTAAGAGAAGCCTTGGAAGAATTGTTAAAGCTTTCTGGATATGAAGTTATCTCCTGTGAAAGGGGTGAAGAGGCAATAGAGCTCTATCAGAAATTGGGGCCCTTTGATGTAGTTATTCTTGATTTAACTGTGCCTGGGAAATATGATGGAATTCAAACTTTTTTAGAACTTAAAAAAATTGACCCAGAGATTAGGGCTATTCTTGCCACAGGATATGCTTTCAAAAGTGAAACCATTGATGCAAAATCTATTGGCTTTAAAGAGGTGCTAATCAAACCTTTCCCCTTGGAAGAACTCCTCCAGGTTTTAGAAAAAATAACCCGCTGAGGCTACACTTACTACTGAACCTTTCCCAAATGGAACAACTTCTTGATAAAAAATTTTACCCTGTCCTCTTAGATCTGCCTTTTCAATTATAAGAGATAATAGATAGAGAGGTCCTGCTCCACAAACATTCATCTCTTCCCTTTCTAAAATAAACCGTTCTAAGGCTTCACTTTTTCCATGAAAAGCTAAATCTATCATAGTCTTATCTGTTTCTAAAATTTTTTGAGCCAAAGAGCCATCCACCGAAAAGGGATCTCCATATCTAAGACCTTTATGACAAAAATCTATCCCTAAAACTATAAAGGTTTTTTCATCTAACAATTCTATCAAAGCTAAAGCTAACGCTTCAACTAATTCTTTATTAGAAAAGAGCACCCTGTGAGAACCTATTAAAAAAGGTAAAATTACTATTTCTTCTCCAATGAGTCTATTTAAAAAGAGGGCTTGAAATTCAATAGAATGCTCTAACTTATGGGCTATGTGATCAGGAAAGAGCTCCAAATTTTTGGCATTAGTAAGGTAAAGCAGACCTCCTCGATCATTTCTTAATATACCAAAAGGAGTTGCCAAATCCTTAGTCAAAACAGAATAGGGATACTCTAAGTGATGTCCTACTCCCAAGATTATTACTCGCCCACCTTGGGGAACTTTAAACCTTTTATATCCCTCGGCATAGGCTTTAGCACCACTTCTTAAATCCAAATGTGGAACGATTAATATTTTAGGAGTTTCTGAGAAATCGGGGGAAGACAAATTTAATATAGAATCTATAAATTCTTGCGCCGATTCCTTCTCCAAAGGATAGCTCAAGCCTGCATGAGCCATTAGACGAATTCTTTGTTGAAACCATTTTTCATAAGCCTTCTCTTTAATCTTCTCAAAATTTTCACTCCATAGATACCCTTTTTCATCTAAGAACTTTACCAAATTAATAATTTCTTCAATGGGGATTAATTCCCCAAATCTCTTCATAGCCTCTGCTTGAAGGTCTCTTAAATCATGTTCCCCATCCATAAGACTTAAAAAGAATAACACATTATGAGGGAAGGCTATAGTCTCCTCTATAAACCCTAATGGATCTCTTAAGAATATAACTGGTTTTCCCTGATATTCGCCTGGGATTACATCTATTCTTCTAAGCAAAGGTTTATAATCTGGTGTCAAGGTTCATTCCTCAAAATTTATTCCATCATCTCACCAAAATCATTTGGAGAAAGTCCCATACATGCTTCTTTTACTTTTTCAATAGCTAAATAAAATTCCTCTTCAATAGTTCTTATCCTTACACCAAAGGCTTTCTGGACTGCTTTTCTTACAATTTCTCCTTTAAGTAAGGCATTTTCCCAACCAAATTCTGCATATTTTTCATTGACTACTTTATTCAACTCAATTAGACCTTTTGCCCTTTTTCTTCGTTCTTCTGCTGCTTTTTCTAAAGGTAATTTTAAAAATTCATCAATTTTTGAAACAAAACTTTCATAAAAACTTGCAGGGAACCTGCTATCAAACTCTTCAATTGCAAAACCAAAAGTAATAAGCATAGGTTCTTTAAAATAAACAAAAAGATCTTCTTCAATTAGAGTTGCATCATCCTTTAAAAAATCCATGTATAAGCGATAAGCTTGTTTGGCTTTTTCTTTTACATTTGGTGGTTTTTCAGTATTAAATTCAAGAATATAGTGATAAAGACTTTCATCCACTACGATAGCTAAAATTTCCCGCGCCCCAAGTTCTCTCATTGCTTCTAAACGGTGTCTACCGTCAACTACATAATATTTTCCACCCTTAGGTACCACAACTATAGGAGTTAAAAAACCAAGTTTTTCTATGGCCATCTCTAAATGTTTTTTTAAACTTTCAGAGACATCGCGTTGAAAAGGAGGGGCCTCTATCTCTTCTATTTTAAAAAGAGCCAATTTTAAAGGTTGTCTTTTTACAGGATCTTCAAATGTGGCTATCTCCTTCACTCTTTAGTCACCTCCTCTTAATTAATCAGCACTCTTTCTGAGGATTGTAGGTATCTCTATTAAATCGTCCTTTAACCACTCTTCC
>JBKBRL010000079.1:0-5005 GCA_046292115.1 Caldimicrobium sp. | reverse complement strand
CTCCTCTATTAAGTTCTAAATAATAGGGCAATTCTTTTATATATTTATTTGCGCTATAAGCGCCTTCCAATTCCTTTGTGAAAAAATCCAAACCAATTCCTTGAGTATGAAGTTCATTAATGGCTTTAATGAGTTCTTCTCCAAAAAGTTTTAATTTTCCTGCTAAATTTAGTTCATTAACCCTGCGGATGTAAGCTGGGTCATTAAAACGTCCAAAATTTAAAGAACTGGGTGCAGAGTCAAGGCTAAATTGAAGTGCTCCAGGTCCACGAAAGGCATCTTCAATAAAAACTCTTCCATCTTTTAGATATGCCTTTACAGTAAAACTAAAACTTTTTTCAATTTCATTCAAAAAATCCCTTATTGTGGCTTGAGGTGTAATATTAAAAGAGCCTGTGATGGTCTTTCCAAAATGATCCTTACCTGAGAAAAGAATCGTTCCTGAGGTAATGCCTAAATCAATAAATTTATCCGATTCGCTAAGGGTGCGACCTTGCAAATAAATTTCATTTGAACTTGAGACATATTCATAGTTAAATCTATCTGAAAGTTGTTCCAAAAGTTTTAACCAGCCGCCTAATTCTCCCCTTTCTACTTCTTTGCTCGAAAGAGGGATTCTCTCTCCAGTTGTGCCTTTCCAATAGATGTCAGTTCCAGAAATCTCTAATTTCCAAGAATAGCCTAAGTTAATTAAATTAAAGCCCTTTCCTAAGATCACATTATAGGAGCCTTCTTTGGTTTCAAAATACTGAATATTAGCTAATTGAGAGAGCTCACTTATTAAACTATCTCTTTTATCTCTTAGATCATTTGCAGTTTTGCCACCGCTTTCTGCAGCAATAATTTGTAAATTTAGTTCAGCAATTTGAGAAGAAA
Organism: Caldimicrobium sp.; assembly: GCA_046292115.1. GTDB lineage: Bacteria > Desulfobacterota > Thermodesulfobacteria > Thermodesulfobacteriales > Thermodesulfobacteriaceae > Caldimicrobium. The sequence goes on along the minus strand of JBKBRL010000079.1, from coordinate 4,129 downwards.
GGGCGTTTATTTTTTCTACCAATTCTTTAAGTTTTAGGCCTATTTGAGTTTCCAACTCTTTCATTCCTTGGAACTTAGCTTTCAATGCTTCTGCGATAAGTTTTCCATTTTCAATAACTTGAGTTCTTGCAGCATAGTTTTCAGGATAATTGGCAAGATTTTGCCAGGCATTCCAAAATTCTCTTAAAAAATTAGCTAAGCCAGAATCTTGAGTCTCATTAAAAAGGCTCTCTAAAATATTAAGGCCAGCTTCACTTGCAGAAAAAAGACCTAAATCCGTTTTTTTTAGATTGATATTTCTCTCCAAAAAGGCATCAAAGTAGCGGATAATTTTTTCTATCTTTGAACCTGAACCAATGGATCCAACTGGAGAAGGACTTGGTGGATAAGTAGTTTCAATAGCCTTTTGCCGACTAAAGGAGGGATTGTTAACATTAGCTACATTATGAGAAATAACAGAAGTTGCTGTTTGAAAGTTTAAAAGGGCATTTTTGGCTATGTTTAAAGCAGTGGAAAGTCCTGCCATATAACTTAAGCCTCTTTATATAAGATTTTAGGATTGTTAGCTGTGCTTTTTTTATTGTAAAGTTCCCTCTCTATTAGGAAATTAGTCAGCAACTTATAGGCTTCATCAACAAAATTTAGTCCTGCTTCAATGAGTTTTTTATTTTTCTCATTTTTTTTGTATAGTTCACGAAGGAGCTTTAGCTCTTCAGGAGAAAGTTCTTGCTCTTCAAGAAGTCTAAGGAGCCTTATTTTATAGCTTGACCATTTCAAGATTTCCTCTACAGCACCCTGCATTAGGGCATCACGTTCTGCCTCAATTACCTTTTCTAATTCTACTAATTCTCTCTTGGGCATATAAAAACCTCCTTTATTTTATTTCGGAATTTTCAAGTTTTCTTTTAAAATAGGCACTTTTTAATAGATTTTTGTATAAAAAATCTCCAAGACCTCCTGGCTTTCCTGATACAACTCTTGCCACTTCCTGATAAAGATAGTCTTGAAAGATTCTCTTTTCTAAGCTTTCAGGAAAAAAGCCACTTTTTATGGTGCTTTTATCAAAGTTTTTTAGCACCTCATACCATAGTAAAGATTCAAATTCAGAAGTTAATTTTTTTAAAGCAAGCTTAGGGTCTTTTTTGGCTAAAACTTTTATGTTTTCTAAGTTAGTGTAGTTTATTCCATAATTTTCCATCTTTGGCCTCCTCAGTGTTCATAATTGTTATATAATTACTAACTCAGCATGAAGAGCCCCTGCAGCTTTTATAGCTTGCAATACTGCAATAAGTTCTCGTGCAGTTGCTCCCACTGCATTTAAAGCTCTAATGAGCTCACCTAAGGTTGCTCCTTCTTCTAACACTACTACCTTAGCTTTTTCTTCTTTAGCTGTTATTTCTGTCCTTGGGACTATAATAGTTTCTCCACGAGCAAAGGGCAGGGGTTGTACTACCTCAGGGAGCTCCTTTACTTCTACGCTGAGATTTCCGTGAGCTACAGCTACTCTTGAGATGCGCACGTTTTCTCCAATAATAACAGTTCCTGTCTTCTCATCAATAACCACCTTAGCAACATTATCCGGTCTTATGGCAAGTAACCCAATTTCTCCTAAAAGGGCAACAACTCTGCCTTTGTATTTTTCTGGGATAGTTAGCTCTATGTTTTTTATGTCTATGGGATGAGCATATTTACCACGCAAGTAATTATTTATAGCCTCTGCAGCCTGTGTAGTGGTGGTGAAATCATCTGTTTTCAGGGATAGGGTTATCTTATTCAATTGATTTATATCTTCCATAGGAACTTCCCTTTCCACGATGGCACCATTAGGAATTTTTCCTACGGTGGGATGATTTACTTGAGCTTGAGCCCCTGCTCCTGCCACTGCAAACCCACCAATAGAGACAGGTCCCTGAGCTAAAGCATAGATTTTACCATCAGGTCCAGTCAAAGGTGTCATAAGCAAGGTTCCTCCCTGTAAACTTTTGGCATCTCCTATAGCTGAAACCTGTATATCAATCCTTTGCCCTGGTTTGGCATAGGGAGGTAAATAGGCAGTAACTAAAACGGCAGCTACATTTTTAAGTTTCACTTGCTCCTTAGGGACTCTTATACCAAACTTTTCAAGCATGTTTACTACGGATTGCACGGTAAATTTCGTTTGATCACCATCCCCAGTACCTTTAAGCCCAACTACTAAACCATACCCCACTAAATAATTCCCCCTTACACCTTCAACATCCATAATGTCCTTAAGCCTTACTGCAAAACAAGAGGTTATTTGTAAAAATATGAGGAAGCTTAAGGCTACCCAAATTTTTAGTACTCTAAGCATAATTCTTCACCCCTTTACACTCGCTTTAAAATAACCAAAAAAGCTGTAAAAGCCTTGTTAATATGCCTGGCCCACTTGCTGCCTCGCTACTTGGTCCTTTGCCACTATATTCCACATAGAGGTCTGAAATCTTGGTAGATACGATAGAATTGTCAGCCTCTACATCTTGAGGTCTAACTATTCCTGTAATCGTTATATATTCTAAGTCTCTATTTCTTTTAATAGTTCTTACTCCTTGAATAACCAAATTGCCATTGGGTAGGACCTCTACAACTCTTGCTGATATAGTCGCAAGGATTCTACTTTCCCGTTGAGTTTGCCCTTGCCCCGAAGTAGAGGTGGATAGATTAGCATCTACCAAGTGAGTAGGGTCAAATCCAGATGGAAGAGGTAAAGTTTTTTTAAGCTGATTTTCATACCCAAACATTTTATTTATGCCAGCTTTTATAGAACTCTGTTTTCCGCTTCCCTGCTTCACATTGTTAGAACTTTGATAGGTTTCTACGATCTTTACAGTAATTAAATCTCCCACAAATCTTGCTCTGTTATCTGCATAGGCAAAAAGAGAGGAACCTTCTCTAAAAAGGGATCCCTTACTACTTGTAGAAGGAATAACTGGTTCAGGAAACTCAATTTGAGGAGGCGGTGGTGGAGGAGGGGGAGTTTTTGGATCAAATTCCCAACAGCCTGAAAATAAAACTCCTATTAACAATAGGAGACACCATACTCTTTTTTTAACACCTTGAATTTTCCCTCTCATTAGAAGCTCACCTCCACCCTTCCTTCATCTATTACCTTAGCTTGTAGTGTCTTTTGACTGCTTAAGTTCTTTACCCGGATCCATTCATTTAACCTACCTGGTTGCAAAGAAATTCCTTTTGCCTTAACCTCAAAGTATTTACCCTTAGCAATAATCTCTACTTCTTGGTTCCTTTTAATTAAAAGAGGCTCAACTAAATGAGATCTCCTTAACACGCTCCCACTTTTTAAACTCATACGAGTCTCTTTTCCAACTGCCTCCTCAATGTTTAAAATTACATCTTGTGGCAAGCGGGAAAGTTCCCTTTTTTCCAAGGCTAAATCTTCTTCTCTAATAATAGCTTGATTGGCTAAAGGGTTTTTCACAACCACTACGGGTATTTTTACCTCTATAACCCCCCAAACTCTAAAAATTTGTCTTTCCGCACCTTTAACATTAAAGACGAAAAGAGCTGTATTTGAACCGGCCTTAGCCTCTCCTATCCATTCTACTTTATAAGTGATTTCTTTAGGAATATTCATTAATGAGGGTTCTATTCTAAATTTCTCTAAGGTAATTTCAGCTTTTTTTGGATAATTAGTCCTTTTTAGAAATTCCTGTATAAAGATTTCTCTTAAGTCCTTTTCTGTATAGGTAATGGAGGCAAAGCAAGTAGATATGAGTAAAAAGTAACTAATACCAAATAGCAAAAAGAGTAAAATTAAGATTTTTTTCATAGGCTATTACCTTTTAAGGTTATTTGCTATTTCTAAAAGTTGGTCTGCAGTGATCACACCTTTGGAATTTGATTCATAGGCTCTTTGAGTAATAATCATTTTTACCATCTCTTCTACTATATCCACATTTGACATTTCTAAGTATCCTTGGGCAATAGTTCCAAAGCCATTTTGTCCAGGAGTTCCTTCAATCACATCACCTGCAGCAGGGGTTGCTTTGAATAAATTTCTACCTACAGCATAAAGGCCAGCTGGATTTGGAAAGTCGTATAGAAGCAGTTGAGCCTGTGCTAAAACTTGCCCATTAGGGTCAAGGGCAGT
>JBKBRL010000078.1:0-5072 GCA_046292115.1 Caldimicrobium sp. | reverse complement strand
AAGATAAAAAAATCGACCAAAGAGGATACAAACATCTTCCTTCTCTTTCAAAAGGAAAGCCGGGAGGCGGAGTTGTAACTAATAATGTTGCTACTGCAATTTTAAACTCTGACCCCTATGATGTAAAAATGATTTTAGCCTACAGGAGCAATTTTGTCTTTGCCTGTACAGGGGCTCAAAGATGGGAAAAGGCTTTAGAAAAGGTTCCCTTTATAGTTCATATAACAACACATTTATCAGAATTTAGTTGGTATGCAGATATAATTTTGCCAGCTGCTTTTAACAAATATGAAACATGGGGCTTTGTCAAAAATAAAGCCAATGGACATTCCTATGTGTCCTTACTAAAACCCGTTGTAAAACCACTCTGGGATGTGAAAATGGATGAAACTGAGATACCCTTCTTGTTAGCTAAGAAATTGAAAGAAAAGGGCTTCCCCAATCTTTATGAATATTATGTAAATGAATTTAAAGATCCAGAAACAGGCCTTTCTCCCAGAAATGAAAAAGAGTTTACTCTCTATGCAGTAAAATATTTTACAGCACCGTTGTGGCAAGGTGAAGGAGCAAAATATGGTGAAAATCTCAAAAGTTGGGAAGAATTTATGGAAAGAGGTATATGGAATAGTAAACCCTATGAGTTTAAAAAGAGATGGGGACACTTCAAAACGGTTACTAAAAAGTTTGAATTTTACAGCGAGACCTTGAAAAAGGCACTAAAGGAACATGCAGATAAGCACAAAACCACGATAGATGATATATTAGCAACTTGCAAATATACGGCTAAGGGTGAATTGGCTTTTGTGCCTCACTATGAGCCTCCTTATTATCATGGAGACCCCAAAGAGTATCCATTTGTTTTTGTTGATTACAAATCTCGTTTAAATAGAGAGGGAAGAAGCCAAAATTGCCCCTGGTATTACGAATTTCACAAAGTAGATTTTGGCGATGAGGCTTGGGAAGATTACTTGCTTATTAATCCTGAAGATGGCAAAAAATTAGGTTTAAAAACTGGAGATTGGGTGAAATTAACCTCTGTTACAGGAAGTTTTAAGTTGAAAGTTAAGTTATGGGAAGGAGTAAGACCAGGAACAGTAGCTAAATGTTATGGACAAGGACATTGGGCTTATGGTAGAGTTGCCTCTAAGGTCTTTGGAAAAGAGCCGAGAGGTATAAATAACAATGAAATTATGCCCTTTGACACAGAAGCCCTAAGCGGTTCTAATGTGAGGAATGGTGGCTTCTGTAGAGTTAAAATAGAAAAAATTAGCTAATAAAAATTGAACAAAAAATTTTAAGGAGGGATAGAGATGCCAAAGTATGCAATGGTTATAGATTTACAAAAATGTGTTGGCTGTGGGGCCTGTGCCTTAGCTTGTAAAATAGAAAATAATACACCCCTTCGCTGTGATGGTCAGACCTTTAATTGGGCTGATTTTATAACAATTACTGAAGGTAAATTTCCTAACATGAAGTTTACCATTCTTCCTGTATTATGTAATCATTGCGATGATGCACCTTGTGTAAAAGTTTGTCCTGTAACACCCAAAGCTATGCATAAACATGAGAATGGAATCACAGCTCATAATACAGAAAGATGTATCGGTTGTAGAGCTTGCCAAGAGGCTTGTCCCTACAGTGCTCTTGATGTGAATGAAGAAAAGGTGGCTTATAGCGTTATAAGTTTTAATGACTTTGATAAAGATACCCATCCTTTTTATACTAACAAAGAAGAGGTCTATCCTAAGGCGACAGCATCGGGAGCTGAGTTAGCTCAAAAAACTGGAGCTATTCCTCCTTACAGAAATGTCTGGAGCCACTCTGATATGGCCAATGTAAGACCCTCTGGGAAAGTGGAAAAATGTATGTTCTGTGAACATAGAGTGATAAATGGATTGAAACCAGCATGTGTGGAGGCTTGTCCTGCTGGTGCAAGGATCTTTGGAGATAAATCTGACCCAAATAGCGAGGTTTCGCAACTTCTTAAAAAATACAAAGCTTTTAGATTGAAAAATAATAAGGGCGAGTTCCTTAAACCAAAGGAACAAGGCACAAAACCAAATGTATATTACATAAGAAGCTTTTCTAAACGATAATTAATCTTCACGAAAGGAGGGTTTTTGCCCTCCTTCTTTATCTTAAATTACTAATTTTTTCATTATATTTATGAAGTCAAACTTAGAGAATTATATCAAAACAAAACTTAATATAATGAACTTGTACCAATTATTGGCAGATTTTTTTTACTATCCAAGAAAATATCTTACTGAAAAGAATGAATTAATGAAGGAACTCGTAAAGGCTTTTGCTTCTTTATTTCCAGAAAAAGAGAAGGAAATTTTAGAGTTTGAAAGTATATTACAAAGTAGTTCAGGAGAAGAATTGTTAATTGAATTTACGAGGCTCTTTATAGGAAGCGTTGAATTTGTAGCTCCTCCTTATGGTTCCTTTTATTTAGAAGGACATTTAATGGGTAAAACTACTCTTGAGACTGAAACTTTTTATAAAAAAGCTGGTTTGCAACTTAAGAATGATTTTAATGAAATACCAGATCACATAGCTGTTGAGTTTGAGTTTATGTATTATTTAATTCATAGGGAACTAAAATCCCTTTTAGAAAATAAAGAAGCTGAGGCTGAAGAGTTTTTACAATGGCAATATGAATTTTTAGAAAAATTTTTAGAAAAATGGATCTACCCCTTTTGTAAGACTGTAAAAGAAGGAACTTCTCATAGATTATTTTATTTATTAGCTAATTTCATTAAAGAACTAATAAAAACTCACAGATCAAATTAGTTTTGAAAAAAATTCAAAAGGAGGAAATTCATCTGTAATGTGAAAATAATGGCAACCTAATCTCTTAGCAGGTTCAATGTCATCCTCAAAGGAGTCTCCAATTATTAAAACTTCCTTTGGGTATACATTAAAGAAAGTAAGAGCTCTTTCAAATATTTCTAATCTTGGTTTTAAATAACCAATCTCACAACCAATGAAGATACCATCAAATATTTTGAGCAGATTATGTCCTTCTAAAACAGAATATAGCCTACAATCCCAATTACTAATAACGCCAAGCTTAAGATTATATTCCTTTGCCTGTTTTACAAATTCATAAAATCCTGGAACTATTTCTACACAATCAGGTTTAGCGAAAAAATGATAGGCTCTGAGGAAAGCTTCTTCAAAAAAAGGAGTATTACTATATTTTTTAAAAACTTTAAAAAAAACCTTTTTCCATCCTTCTTTACATTTTTCACCTGTTAAATTTACACCTCCCAATTCCTCTTGAAAAACTTTTCGATATGCCATTCTAAGTTTTTTAACAACTTCCTCTTCATTTATTTCAACTCCATATTCATTCCAAAGGTTTTTATAAATCACTCCTAAAGAGGGCTTGAATCGCAAAAAAGTACCTTCGGCATCAAGAAGAATAATTTTTAGCATAAGAATTTTTAAAATATTGGTTTTAAAGATTGTTTATATTTTTCAGGAACTGTCTCCGGAAACTGAGTGTAATGAAGAATTCCTTTTTCATCCTTATAAAAGTAGATTTTTCTTTTATTCAATTTCATGGGGTCGGAAGATGTATTACCTGTAAGAATAACACTCGTAATATCTTTAGATTCACTTCCTATTGTAACATAATTTCTAAGAACCTCTAATTTTTTCTCTCCAATTCCTTTTACTTCTTTTAGTTCCTCAATTGACTTAAAACCACCTTTTTTCTCTCTTAAATCAATTATAGCTTTCGCCGTAACTTCTCCTATGCCAGGTAGAGATTTTAACTGTTCTAAAGTTGCTCTATTAATATCAATCTTTTCTTGAATATTTATTGTTGAACAGCAAACATTAGAAGTATAATTAAAATAAAGAAAAAAAATTATTAATATATACCTATAAAAAAACATCTATATAATAAATTTACATTATATATCTTTCAATAATATATTTAGGGCACGCAAAAAACGTGCCCTTTTTAAATTTTAAGTTTTTTTTTATACACAACCTACAGGTTTGGGAAGGCCTGCCATCTTGCAAGCACCTTTTCCGGGACCGGATGGAAATAATTCATAAATTTTTTTCAAGGGATATCCTGTCACCTTAGACAGAATTCTTACCATAGGAGCAACACCATTTTTCCTATAATAATCCTGAAGAACATTAATAACTTTCCAATGCTCCTCTGTAAGTTCTTGAATACCTTCTAATTCCTTTACATATTGAACCCATTCCATACACCAGGCATCTAAACCACCTTTAAGAAATCCGTCTTCATCAAGTTCAAAAACTTTACCTTTATACTCTACTGTCGGCATAACTCCACCTCCTTTATTTATTTTATTATATATTTTCCTTTATTTATTTTTATTATACCACTCATTATATAATGTCAATTATTGTTCTTTTTTTCACAAAAGCTAAACATTAAATCAACTCAATTCTTTTATTAAAGGTATTTCGTCACAGTCTGGAAATTTGGAACATCTAATACAATCTGCCCAAACCTTTTGTGGTAGCTCCTGTTTAGAGACCTCCTTAAATCCTAATTTTTTAAAAAAATCGGGATTAGAGGTCAATACAAATATCTTAGGAATCTCAAGATCTCTGGCTTCACTTAAGGCGGCTTCTACAAGTTTTCTCCCTATTCCTTTTCCTTGATTTTCTTCATTTACCACTAAAGACCTAATCTCAGCGAGATCTTCCCATAGGATATGCAAAGAACATGCTCCAATTATTAAATCCTTCTCTTCTGCCACAAAAAACTCTCTTACCTTCTCATATAATTCAGATAAAGGCCTGGGAATAACATCCCCTTTTTTAGAAAAATGCAAAATCAGTTTATATATATATTTAACATCAGACAATTTAGCTTTTCTTATTTGCAAACTTCTCCTCAGTAAACTATTTTACTTCCACTATAAAAGGCTTATCCACTCCGAGTTTGCTTTTAACAGAAGTTATAGCCTGCTCGGCTTCCTCCCGTTTCGAAAATTTTCCTACTAATACTTTATACAAAACTTTCCCTTCCTGGGTGACCTCTTTTACCTGAGCGATATATCCCATTTTTTCTG
>JBKBRL010000077.1:0-5140 GCA_046292115.1 Caldimicrobium sp. | reverse complement strand
AAGAATCTTGGAACACTTAGCAGTGCAAAAGTTAGTAGATAAGATTAAAGGACCCATTCTTTGTTTTGTGGGTCCGCCAGGAGTAGGGAAAACCTCATTAGCGAGATCTATAGCACAGGCTATGGGAAGAAACTTTGTAAGAATAAGTCTTGGTGGAGTAAGAGATGAAGCAGAAATAAGAGGTCACAGAAGAACTTATGTGGGAGCTCTTCCTGGAAAAATCATACAAGGAATGAAAAAGGCAGGTACTATAAATCCTGTTTTTTGTTTAGATGAAATTGATAAACTTGGCACAGATTTTAGGGGAGATCCAGCAGCAGCCTTGCTTGAAGTGTTAGACCCAGAGCAAAATCATTCTTTTCAGGATCATTATTTAGAAGTAGAATACGACCTTTCTCAAGTACTTTTTATTACTACAGCCAATACTTTGTATACCATACCAGCTCCTCTTCTTGATAGAATGGAAGTGATTGAGATCCCTGGATATACGGAGGAAGAAAAATTAGAAATTGCTAAGCACTATCTAATCCCAAGGCAATTAGAAGCTCATGGGTTAAAACCTGAATGGGTAAAATTTAGTGATAAAATTTTATTGGAAATAATAAGACGGTATACACGCGAAGCAGGGGTCAGAAATTTGGAAAGAGAAATAGCTACCATCTGTAGAAAGATAGCTAAAGAGGTTGCAAAGGATCCACAAGCCTTTAAACCCATTAAGATAAACTTTTCAATGTTAACTAAATTTTTAGGTGTTCCTCGTTATCGTTATGGAATAGCTGAGGAGCAACCTCAGGTTGGTATTGCTACAGGTCTTGCATGGACAGAAAGTGGTGGTGCTTTGTTGCAAATTGAAGCTGTAATAATGCCAGGTGCAGGAAATTTAAAAATAACTGGGAAATTGGGTGAGGTAATGCAAGAATCCGTGCAAGCTGCAATGAGTTATGTGAGATCAAGGGCATTGCAACTGGATTTACCCTTAGATTTTTATAAAAAAATTGATATTCATGTGCATGTACCAGAGGGGGCAATACCAAAGGATGGACCAAGCGCAGGAATCACTATAGCTACAGCTATAGTCTCAGCTTTAATGAAAATACCTGTAAAAAATACTGTAGCAATGACAGGTGAAATTACTCTACGGGGAAGAGTATTACCCATAGGAGGACTAAAGGAGAAACTCCTTGCTGCTGTGAGAGGAGGAATTAAAACAGTAATAATACCAAAAGAAAACGAAAAGGATTTAAAGGAAATCAATCCTAAAATCTTAAAGGACCTTGAAATTATATTAGTGGAAAATGTGGACGAGGTCCTTAAAGTGGCTCTACTACTTGATAATCCTGATAGTCTTTTTAAAGAGAAGCCCTATCTTGATGTTTGGGAATTAGTGAGTTTTCAAGAAAAATTGGAAAAGAAAAATTATCAGATAGAGCATTAAGTAAATTCTCAGAGGGGCAGTGCTTAATCTGCCCCTTCATTTAAGCTATTAATAAATCTTTTACAACTCCCTGGTTTAAAAGAGATTTATTATATTTTTTTCTCACTTTAGGATTTATTAAAATTATTAATAAGTTCTATTAAGATATTTTATTTGACTTTTATAAAAATTTTTTGATACTTAAACTATGGTAAAAGAATATAAATAATATTGTCTTTTAATTTTATCGAGGAGGTGGGGTATGAGGGGTTATTTAAAATTTAGTGTTTTGAGTATTTTATTTTTTTTTATTGGTGCCTTTAGTTTTAATGGGTGCTAAGGCTAAAGGAAAAGAGGAGGTTCAAAGTAAGGTTCAGAATGGACAAGTTAAAAAGGCAAAAACAGTGGATGAATTAATAGCTATGTATGATTCATCTGAATGTATGACCTGTCATGCAGATGTAGCAGAACAATGGGAAAAAAGTTTGCATGCAAGATCTATTTATGGGACAGGAAGAACTATAGCTACTATAGTTACCACTTTTAGGGTAGGACTTAAGAATTTTCCTTATGCAGGTGTAAAGGATGTAAATGATGTTAAAGTGGAACATCTTATGCTTTGTGCTAAGTGCCATTTGCCACAACTTGCTGATGCTGAGGATAGTGTGGCAAGAGAGATTGTTAAACTTGCTATAGATTATATGGAGGGAGATGAGAAGACTGCAGCAAAGGCTAAAGAAAAATTAGAAAAACTTAATATAAATTGTTTAATCTGTCATCAGAGGAATGCTATAATTCACAAGTGGGTAGATGGTTATCCGCAAAGAGATACTATTTATGGAAGTAAAAATGGAGAGCATCCCTATGCTAAAATGCCTAAGATGAAAGCTGTGGATACTATGAAGGAATCAATCTTTTGTGGCCAGTGCCACGGATTAGGGCCTAATTTTGAACTACCTCATCCCTCACAATGTGCAACTTTATATGGTTATTATTTATGGAGTTATGCTGCAAAAGGTGGAGCTAAAACATGTCAAGATTGCCATATGAGAGAAAGTGGACTTGGACATAATATCCAGGCTTATAGAGACAAGAAAATGCAAGAAATGGCAGTAGATTTCCATACATATGCAAGACCTGTTTATTGGAGAGATGGAGCGGTAAGAAAGCCTATGATCTATGCACAAGTGGAAATTAAAAACAAAGCAGGTCATGCTATACCAGATGGCTGACCTACCCCAAATAGACTGGTCCTGGAAGTGACCGTGAAAGATGCAAAAGGTCAGGTGGTTTATCAAGATAGCAAAATCTATATGCCCGTTCCTCAACAATTAGGAAGAGGAGATAGAATGGGAAGAGGTCCCTATGATAAGTCTGGAATTCTTGTAGATTGGGCTTTACATCCCCTTGAAGAGAAAAAAGAAGAATATAGAATTTTAGTTCCTGCTAAAGAAGGAAAGCCTGAAAGTTACGACTATACAGTTGAATTTGAATTATGGTATCTCCCCTTTGGAAAAAAAGATGAGTTTGCACAGCTTTGGAGAAAAGAAACAAAACAAGTGAAATTTTCTCAAAAAGAACCTTATTAGAATTGTGACAAATTAAAGGAGGGAGTCCCCATTTTTTATGGGGATTTCCTCTTTTTTTTAACCTTTATATATAAATGACGACTTTAAAAATTATGTTTCTACCTTACAAGATTTTGATTTATATGTTCAAGAGATGTTGATGTATAAAAAGGATTTTCAACATAGGCTCCAACTTCAACGAAATATCTTCATAAGACACAATTTTTTTATATTATATAACATATATGCTTAATTATATAACATATATGCTTAATGCATAATACTTAGTGCTTATACTAAACTAACAATTTCACCTTTTACACATTATATATCCTGCTTCTCGCACAATCTTGATATAATCTTTTTATCTTATAACTTTATTTTGGTGCTATCTATAACAAAGAGTGACTTTATTGAATTGATTTTTTGTATCTCTATGATTTATTTATTACCTTTTAAGATATATAATAGTCCTGCTATCACTATTAACTTGATTATTCAAATAATTTATTCTAATTTTGCAGTTTTCCTTCCTTTTTAGGTTGCAAGAGAGCTATGAGAGGATAGTCTCTGGTGTAGCGACATAATTTTGATACCACATTTGACTAATGCTAAGTGATATTTAGATAAATCATATTTGTATTGTTCTTTATTTATACTTAGTACTAAATTAGTACTAAATAGTGAAATTAATTATCCATCAATGCCAAATTACTTTCTTAAAAAATTGTTATTTAGCCTCTGGACGGCTTCTATATTAGAATTTTTCAACCAGGGTAGGATTATATTATATAACCTTTAAAAACTTTTAATAAATTCAAAAACCTCTCTGTTTTGATAAGGAGAGAGGATACCCGAACACAAAAGATAACAGTATCCGTCTCCTTCTTTATAGGGCACGCCAAGAGTTATGATGAGAAAGCCATCTTCTTTGCTTAGCTTTAGCTTATCCCCTACGCTAAGGGAATTCCAAAACTCTCTTTCAAACCAATAAGTGATAGGTATTTTCATACCCATTATGTTTATCTTTGCTTTTTTTATCTCTCTATTTTCCTCACGATCCCATTCTCTGTCTATTTCTATTAAGTATTTTTCAGAAAAGGGCAATAAAAATATGGAACTGCCTTCGTATTCATTCGGATCAACTTTACGAGAGCCTTTAAATATATCGTAGAACTCTTCAGGTTTTATAAGGTGAGGCAACAAAAGGTCTTTAACCTCTTGGTAAGAGAACTTCTTATGAAAGTTTAAAGAGGGCATATCAACCTTTACATCCTCTGGATGCCACGGCTTTGGAGAGGGTGTGCCCGAAAAAGATATCTCATATAAAACCATTCCCTCAAAGGTGCCTTTCTCAAAGGATTCTTCATGGGGATGTATAGGTCTTATTAGTCTTTTGCTTTCATCAAGGATTACTATACACTCACCGCCTTTACTTGGTGCCACGGTTAATATTATGCCTTTGTAGTTTTGCATTTTTCCCTCCTAAATGTATTATTTCAAGGTTTTTTATAAACCTTTCTTTTATAAACTCCCCAATTAGCCTTCCGTAACACTCTTCTGGATCATCCTCAGAACAAAGCAAGCATACTTGCCTTATATCAAACCTTGAAAGTATGCTTTTTATTTCATTTTCTCTTTTCTCTAAAAGCTTCAAAAATTCCTTTTTGTATTCTTCCCATGAGATCCTTTTGTCCCTGTAATCCTTAAAAAGCTCTTCTGTAGAAATAAACTCCTTAAAGATCTTGTAATCTATACCAAACTCCTTTAAAAAGAACTTCAGGTCGGTAGATTTTGAAAATCCTTTAAACTGCGAACCATGATTAAATCTTACATCTATTACAACTCTAAGAAAAACCTTAGATCTTCCGCTTTGGCATAACCGCTTATCTGGGAGTTAGAGCTAAGGCGTGCATCTATTATAGCTTTCACTCCAGCCTTTTTTAGGATCCCAAAAAACTCCTCTGCTGTTTTCTTTGAAAAGCCTATGGTGAATAGCTTTATCCTTCTACCTCAAACAATTTACGCTGTTTGTTTATTGCCGCGCTTACTTTTTCTTCATCTTCTTCATAAAGCTCTTTTAGGCCTTTTATGAGAGATTTCTCTGTTAAATATTTATAATCCTTCTTGCCTTTAAGCCTGTTTCCTACTATGTTTA
>JBKBRL010000076.1:0-5160 GCA_046292115.1 Caldimicrobium sp. | reverse complement strand
AATTATTTCTTCCTTAAGGGGGTTAAATTCTAATTCATAAAATTTATAAACATATTCTGAGGCATATTTGTTAGAAATATAACGAGAGATTTCCTCTGCTTCTAAGAGGAGAAGGCTAAAATGATAAAGTCCAAAAATAAAAAGAAGTCCTATTCCAAAGAGGCAAAGAGAAAGTCCATAAAATAGATTGGCATAAAAAGTGGAACGTTCATAACTTTGGAAAAGACTCTTTTTGCTTGCTAAATTATGATTTTTCATTTATAAAAATGTTCTATTTTTATTTTACAAATTTTATCTAAATATGTACATAAATCAAGATAGAGTACATAAAACAAGAAGCTTGGTAGTCGCAACTTTTAGAGTGCGGTTTTGAACCAACAGAATCGGTAGCCGCAACCTTTAGGTTGCGTGGATTTGTGTCATTTACACGCAGGCTAAAGCCTGCGACTACCATTTTTTCGTTTCTGTTTTGCACCCACAGATTCGGTAGCCGCAACCTTTAGGTTGTGTCCATTTATGTCATTTTCACGCAGGCTAAAGCCTGCGGCTACCTTTCTCTTTCGCAGGCTAAAGCCTGCGCCTACCAGCTCTTTCTACCTCTCAGCCCAAATTTTTTACATTTTTTTATAAAACACGGTGCTTTTTTCTATAATCTTTTTTTCCATATCGGGGGGATTAATAGGGGGTATTTCTGTAGCCCCTAAGAACAAATAACCTCCGGGATTTAGCTTTTTCCAAAGGCTTTGGAAGACCTTTGTTTTTACATCTTTATTAAAATAAATAAGTACATATCTACAAAGGATTAGGTCAAAGGTTTCTCTAATTAGCTTTTTATCAATTTCAAGTAAATTTAAAAATTCAAATTTCACTAAGGATTTTATTTTTTCATCTATGATCCAATTTCCCTTATCTTGCTTGAAATATTTTACTAAAAAAGTGACAGGTAATCCTCTGTTTACTTCAATTTGGTTATAAATTCCTTCTTTGGCTTTTTTAAGGGAGGAAAGTGAAATATCTGTGGCGTATATATTAATTTGATAGGTATTAAGATAATTAGGGAAAAATTCATGTATAAGCATACTTATACTGTATGGTTCTTGTCCTGTGGAACAAGCTGCGGACCAAATATTAAGCTTTTTATCTTCCGCTTTTTTTTGAAAGAGTTCCGGTAAAAGGACCTTCTTTAAGGCTTCGAAGGGATGCTGATCCCTAAAAAAATAGGTTTCATTAGTTGTTAAGGTATCAACGATCTGATTTATTAATGTGGAATTTAGAGAAGATCTAACTTTTTGATAAAAATCTTGTAAATTCTTATATCCTAAGGTTAAAGCTAATTCTGTCAGCCTACTTTCGAGGAGATATTCCTTTCCCTCATGATAGGAAATACCACTTACCTTTTCAACTAACTTGGTAAAAAAATCAAATATTTCCTTTTCCATGTTTAAAACACTCGAAAGATTTCTCTGAGTCTTCTTGGAATGTCAGAGAGCGGAAGGACTTCATCTGCTAATCCTGCTTCAATTACTGCTCTTGGCATGCCAAAGACCACTGAACTTTGGGCATCTTGAGCAATCACGGCTCCTCCCCTCTCTTTAATTTTCTTAGCGCCTTCTAAGCCATCTTTACCCATACCTGTTAACACCATAACCAAACAAGAACCATTATAGACTTTAGCTAAAGATTCAAAAAGAACATCTACAGAGGGTCTACAATTACTTCTTGGTGGACCTTGATGAAGATAAATTTTTTTTGTCCTCTCTTCAAGAACTACTTCCATATGGTAATCCCCTGGTGCTACATAGGCCACGCCTTCCTTAATCACTTCTCCATTCTCCGCTTCTTTTACGGTAAGAGGTGATTCTTTATTTAACCTTTCAGCTAATTGTTTAGTAAAAAGTGGGGGCATATGCTGCACTATAAATATAGGATATGGAAAAGAATTCGGCATATTTCTAAATATTTCTAATAAGGTTTGAGGACCACCTGTGGATACACCAATACCTAAAACTCTAAAAAGTCCTGCTTTAAGCTTAGGCATTATTAAAGATTTTTCAGGTTT
Organism: Caldimicrobium sp.; assembly: GCA_046292115.1. Taxonomy (GTDB): domain Bacteria; phylum Desulfobacterota; class Thermodesulfobacteria; order Thermodesulfobacteriales; family Thermodesulfobacteriaceae; genus Caldimicrobium. The sequence goes on along the minus strand of JBKBRL010000076.1, from coordinate 3,101 downwards.
TGCAAGGACTCCTTTTTCTGGCATAATACTTTTTATTTTGGGGATCAATTCTTCTTCTATCTTTTTAACGCTTTCTATAAAGGATTTGGTGGAAGGTTTAGGTACAAAATCATAAGCACCTAAGGATAAGGCTTCAATGGTTGCTTTAGCTCCTTCTTGGGTTAGTGAGGAAAACATAATCACTTTAGCAGGGTTCTTTTCTGCTTTTAATAGTTTTAAAGCGGTTAATCCGTCCATCTCAGGCATCTCTATGTCAAGGGTTATAACATCAGGTTTGAGAAGTCTTGCTTTCTCCAGTGCTTCTTTGCCGTTGTTTGCTTGTCCAACAATTTCTATTTGCGGATCCTTTTTTAAAATATCATTAAGTAATTTCCTCATAATGGCAGAGTCATCTACGATTAACACTCTAATTTTACCAGTCATTTCTATTAAAATCCTTCCAAGAGATACCTTATCTTAGTCTCTAACATTTCCTTATCGAAGGGCTTCATTAGATATTCATTGGCTCCTGCCATTATAGCCTCAATAACACTTGTTTGTTGATTTTCCGTGGTAACCATCATCACTTTTATATGATCCCATTGGGGATTTTCACGCATTTTCTTTAAAAATTCATACCCATTCATAACTGGCATATGCCAATCAAGTAAGACAATTTCTATATCAGGATGTGCCTTGAGTACTTCTAAAGCTTTTTCACCATTTTCTGCTTCAACCACCGTAAATCCTAATTCCTCCAAATACTTTTTCTCAATCTGTCTTATTGCCTTGGAATCGTCTACTACCAGGGCTTTTTTCATTTACCAATCCCTTGGTTTCGCTAAGATCTCTCTGATTTTAAGATTAAAAAACATATTAGAGGGGACTGCATGGATGAGACAAACCGTATCTGCTCCACGGGCAGTGCCTGCTACTGAAAGAACATCTTGAGGTGGAATAAGCCCTGCATCACATGCCATTAGTACTATCTCCACGCAAACTTTTACACCCTGTCCCAATATTCGCAGTGTTTGGGCTATTAGCGCTTCTTCTGAGTAATGAAAATGTTTTTTTATTGCAGCTCCTATGTTTCTAAAAACCATAGTCCCAGTGTAAACCTTAGCTCCAAGCTCTTCCAAAGCCTTTCTTGTCTCTTGCGTCATTTCAAGGGTTCCTGGTTCACGAAAACCTACATTATGAGTCACTACAACTAAATTAACTCCCTTTCCATATAAAGCCTTTGCGAAAAGAAGACCTGTATCACCAAATGTAGAAGCAACTACCACATCTTTTATCCCCTTTTCCTCAATCGCCTTTAATGTGATTTCTAAACAAGCCTCTGTATTCTGGGCCCCTGCTTTTTCAAAATATACACACATAGCTTATCCCACTTTTTCTATAATATAGCCTGGCTCAATATCCCTTTTATGAAGATTAATTATGATAGATTTGTTTGAAATAAAAAGGTCCTCTCTTAGTTCTCTAAGAAACTCCTTGGCAAATTCAGCAGATCTCTTATCAGCAAAATACAAGTCTAACTCTAAGGAATGGTTAGTGTAGGCAAATATAGCCTCTATCAACCCTAAATATGAAAAAAAGAGCCTTAAAAAGAAAAGTCTAACTTTTTCCCCTTTATTCTCTGGTTTTATCTCTAAATACCCCCAAGATTTATCCTGGTGAAAAACAAAGGGTAAAAAAACTCTATCCTCTTCTACATTAGGCTGAATAAACTTTACCTCTTTACCTAAAAAATCTTCTACAGATTTAAGGGATTTACTTTTTTCCTCAGACTTTGAAATTAAATTTTTAAAAATTTCCGTTAAAAAGCTCACTTCTTTATTTAGGTTTTGAGAAGAGAGATTTTCTGATTTTGGTTTTACTTGAGCAAACAAATAGAGAAATTTTTGTGGGGAGGTTTCTTTTTCTGTTTCAATAAGTTGAAGGATAATTGGTCCTTCAGATTTCACAACCTTTACCCGAATTAAATCTCCTGTCTTTAAATCTTCAGGGTTTAGTGTACCCCCTAAGCGAGCTTGAAATTTATAACCACCCATTTCTAAATATAAAGTCTTTCCCTCAATCTGAAGCACTCTAACAGTTAATTCTCTTCCAGGTCTTGTGAAAAGACTCCATAAATTTTCAGGCAAATAAAATATGGGAATGGGAGCACTTATTTGCATTGCACTTTCATTCTTTTAATTGTTTAGTTTTTAAAAGGAGTTCAATTTCTCCTTCTGTAAGCCCTGTTTTCTTAGCAATCTCCTTAATCTTAAACCCCTTTTTATATAACTGATAAACCTCTTCCTTGGGGTCAAAAACGGAGTTTCCAACAACCTTTCCTTCTCCTTTTTTCAATTCCTTTAACCTTTCTACAAGCTCGTGAGCCCTGACCAAACTTTCTTCAAGCTCCTCAAAGGGAATATTTAGAAGTTTTTTAAACTTAAAATAAAGAAAAACTAACAAAACCAAAATTAACAAGTCAAAAAGAATTAACAAATAAATAAGTATCTCCTTTGGCACCTTTTTAAACCCTCAGAATTACACCCTCTAACTCAATTTTATTAGGTGATAGTGCAGGATATCCCTTTTTAAAAAAATCAACCAAATAAACTTCAAAATTATTAACTTCTTCTTTGTTTCTCCAAAAGGCAGTATTAGTTTTTTTTCCAATTTCCTGAACCAAAAGTTCCCTCAAAAAAGTTTGGGCTAAAAGGGCTCCCTTATAGCTTTCGTGGTTCTCAAAATACAAAGTCACATCTAATTTTAAAAAAGTTTTTTCATCCAAAGGAAATAAAAAATTTTTAAGTTCAAGCTTAAAAGGGTATGTTTTTTTTTCTTTGGGAGGTGGCGAAAACACAATGTCTTTTCTAATTTCTTGGGGTTTCTCAAGATTTTGGCTTTGATTATGTATTTTTTCTAAGGGAGTATCTTTTTTTACTTCTTTTTGGAGCTCTTTTTTAGGCAACTTGAGAAAATAACTTATTACTAAAATACCTGAAACTAATGTAACACTTAAAAAAAGTAAACTTAAAATTATCAAGTATTTTTTAAAGTTTTTCTTTTTACCTTCTCTATCCTCGACTTGTTCTTCTTTCTTTTCCTCCAAGAGCTCTTTTATAAGC
>JBKBRL010000006.1:0-12246 GCA_046292115.1 Caldimicrobium sp. | reverse complement strand
ACTCCTGAGGCTTTATATTCCATTTCTCAGGAATATTTAGCAGAATTAATTAGACCTTGTGGTTTTTACCAATTAAAGGCAAAAAGATTGAAAAATTTTGTAGAGTTTTTAATAAAGGAATATAATGGTGATATAAAAAAGTTAAAAGCTGAAGATTTAGAAAGTCTTAGAGAAAAACTTTTACAAATAAAGGGGCTTGGTAAGGAAACTGTGGATTCTATACTTCTTTATGCTTTAGACAAGCCTATCTTTGTAGTAGATGCTTACACTTATAGAATATTAAATCGCCATTCTCTTATCTCGGAAGAGATAAGTTATGATGAATTGCAGGAGGTCTTTCAGAGTAATCTTCCAAAGGATGTTAATCTCTACAAAGAGTATCATGCATTGTTAGTGGTTTGCGGAAAAAATTATTGTAAAAAAAGTCAACCCCTATGTGAGCTCTGTCCTCTAAAGATTTATTTTCCTTAATGCCTTTCATAGATTAAATATGACTTGGATCTTTTTTTCTATTTTAGCAGGTTTTTTTGTCGCCTTAAGTGATACTCTAAATAAAAAATATTTTGGTAAAGAAGGCTATGTTAAAATGACCTTAGCACGAACTATAGGAGCCTTCCCTTTCCTGCTTCCACTTTTTTTGTATTTTCTTTTTATTGAGAAGAGAACCTTTTACTTTACCCTTCCCTTTATAGAAAATATCTTAATTCTTCTTTTTCTCGAAATAATGGCTACCCTTTTCTATATGAAAGCTGTAGAAATTTCTCCTATTTCAAAAGCATTACCTTTTTTATCTTTTACTCCTATCTTTATTGTTTTTACAGGAAATATTTTATTAGGAGAAAAGATAAGTTTTTTAGGCTTTCTTGGCATTATTTTTATTATTTCAGGAGCTTACATAATAAATCTTCCTCTGTTAAAAAAAGGTATGTTAGGACCTATGAAAGGAATATGGAAAGAGAGAGGTAGCCTTTTTATGTTAATTACTGCTTTTATTTATGGAATTACCTCTGTCTTAGGTAAGAAAGGTCTACTCTTGAGTGATCCTATATTTTTTGCAAGCTTTTATTTTTCGCTTTTATCCTTAATAGCACCTTTAATACTTAAAGTAATATATAAAATTTCCTTGTGGAAAGAACTTTTTAAAGATCTTAAGTATTTATTGTTAGTTGGTTTAACACAAGCTCTAATGTGTTATTGTCATATGATAGCTTTAAGCCTTATAGAGACAGCTTACATGATAGCCCTTAAAAGAACAAGTATTATTTTTGCAGTAATTTTGGGTTGGCTATTTTTTAAAGAAAAACAGATTCCCTTAAGATTTACGGCAGCTATCTTTATGTTTATTGGTATTTTAATAATAGCCTTTTTCAGATAGCTCTTTTCCTTTTGAAATTTTATTACCCTGCTTTAGAATATATTTAAAAAGTTTATAAGAGGGGACAAAGATGAAAGTTACCAGGGCGAAAGGAGGGGGAAAGAAGGAATTGAAAGAGAAGATTTTAAGGGAGTTGCCAAGGCTACTTGAGAGGGACGAGGTTTTTAGGAGTCAATTTATTACTATTTTTAAGCCCTATTTTGCGGAGAAGGAGAAGACGGAGGATAGATTTAATATATTACTTGAAGAGTTGAGGGAGTTGAAAAGAGAGGGTGAAGAGAGGTGGCAAGAAGCGTTGAAGAGATTAGAGGAACAGGGAAAAAGGATAGATGAGCATAGTAAAATCCTTGAGGAACATAGTAAAACCCTTGAGGAGCACAGCAAGATCCTTCAGGAGCATAGCAAACGCCTTGAGGAGTTGACACAGGAGTTAAAGATATTAACGAGGCAGTTAATTATGCTTAGGGAGAGGCAGGATGTACAAATAGGGGCGTTAGGTGCCAGGTGGGGTTTAAAGTCTGAGAAGACTTTTAGGAATGCGGTGAAGGGTTTATTGGAGGAGTATACATCATTTAGAGTGGAGAGGTATGAGGAAGTGGATGAGGAGGGTGAGGTTTTTGAGGGGAGGCCAGGGTATGTGGTGGAATTAGATTTACTGATAAGAGATGGTGAGGTTATGGTCGGGGAGATTAAGTCCTCTATAAGTTTGGGTGATGTATTATTATTTGAGAAGAAGATTAAGTTTTATGAAAAGAGGGAGGGGAGGAGAGTAGACAAGAAGGTGATAATATCTCCAATGGTCGAGCCCAAGGCATTAGAGTTTTGTAAAAAAGTTGGGATAACAGTGTATACAGATCTACCTTTTTATGAAGGAGAGGAGGAGAGTTAGTCTTGATGGGTGGAGAGAGTGCTATGGATAATAAAGAGACCAAATCAGGGGTAGTAGCTATTATAGGGCTTCCCAATGTAGGTAAATCTACGCTTTTAAACAACTTGCTTGGCACAAAAGTCTCTATTGTTAGCCCAAAGCCGCAAACAACACGTTTTAACATTAGAGGAATTTATACAAGCGAAAATTTACAAATTATATTTATTGATACTCCTGGTATTCATGAACCACAGTCTCTCTTTAATCAACTGATGGTCAAACAAGCTTTGCAGGCTTTAGAAGAGGTCGATGCCGTTTTATGGGTTATGGACTTGACTAACCGTGTCCCAGAAGAGGAGAAAATTTTGGAAATTATTAAAAAAGTTAGAAAGCCTACAATTTTAGTGATGAATAAAGTAGATTTGATTAAGAATAAAAATGAAATTTTGCCTTTAATAGATTATTTTTCTAAAGTTTATGATTTTGTAGCTATTATTCCTATATCGGCTTTAAATAGAGATGGATTAGATAGCATTATAAAAGAGTTAGAAAAGGTCTTGCCAGAAGGTCCCTTTTATTATGATGAAGGCTATGCAACAGATCTACCCTTAAAACTTCTTATAGCAGAAATAATAAGAGAAAAGGTATTTTTAAATACCTATCAAGAAATACCCTACTGTGTAGCAGTGAAAGTAGATAAAATAGAGGAGGTCCCAGAGAAAAATCTTTTACATATTCAAGCAACAATATTTGTAGAGAGAGACTCCCAAAAGGGTATAATTATTGGTAAAAGTGGGAAGATGTTAAAAAAAATAGGAACCTTAGCCAGAGAAGAGTTAGAGTTTCTCCTTAAGAAAAAGATTTATTTAGAACTCTGGGTAAAGACCTTAGAAGGCTGGCGTGAAAAAGAGGGACCTTTAAGAAAATTAGGTCTTCCTTTCTTTGAGTAATTTGGAAATTTCTTTATAAATCTCTGGAAGTTTTTCAAAAATAATGACAGCTCTTCTCCAGAGACTTGCTTTTATAGCAGGAATACCAGCTACTTCTTCCCCTGGCGGAATTTCTCCAAGAACTCCAGATTTAGCAGCAACCTTTGCTCCTTTTCTAATTATACTATAAGGAGCAACTCCCACTTGCCCAGCTAACATCACATAATTTTCTATTGTTGCACTTCCTCCGATGGCAGTATGGGAGACTAATAGACTTTCTTTACCAATTCGTACATTGTGGCCCACTTGAACGAGATTATCTATTTTAACACCATCTCCTATAAAAGTTTCACCAAAGGTAGCCCTATCAATAGTAGAGTTTGCTCCAATTTCTACCTCATCTCCAATTACTGCCTTTCCAAAATGATATATTTTTAAATTTTTGAAGCCCTCCTCGAAAGGTTCTTGGGCATAACCAAAGCCATCTGCCCCTATTACAACTCCAGAATGGAGAATGCATTTTTTACCAATTTGCGTTCCTGGATAAAGCACCACATGTGGATAAAGTATGGTCTCTTCTCCAATATCGCAGAAATCGCCCACATAACAAAAGGGATAAATTATTACACCTTTTCCTATACGAACCCTTTCCCCTATATATACATAAGGATAAATCATAGCTTCAGGATCTATCTCCGCAGAGGAAGAAACATAGGCTAAGTTGCTAATTCCAGGCTTAAAATAAGTTTCTTCTTTAAAAAGCAGTGTTACTTTGGCTAAGGCAGGTCTAATATCTTTAACTTCTATAATAGATTTTTCAGGCACATTTTTTGCAAATCCAAGGGGAGCAAGAAAAGCTTTTGCCTTGGCATCTTTAGCTTGGGAAAGCCTTTTTGGTGAATCAAGAAAGGACAACTCTTCTTGACTCGCAAGATGGATAGCATTAATTCCTCTTACCTCTAAATCTTCTCCAAAAAGATTTCCTCCTACAATTTTAGCTATTTCGGAAAGACGGTATTTTTTCATAAAGTAGCTTTAAGATTGAAAATAAAATCAAGTAGAGAAAATTCGTTTACAAAATGTCTTTCTCCTGTTTTGCGTATTTTTACTTCAATTTCACCTTTTTCTTGATAGTGTTTACCAAGAACGATTTGAAGAGGAATACCTATTAAATCCATATCATTAAATTTAACACCTGGTCTCTCATCTCGATCATCGTAAAGAACATCAAAATTTTGAGAGAGAAGGGAATATAGGGTTTCTGCTTTATCATGAAGATTTTTATTTAAGGAGATTAAAGCAATGTGGAAAGGAGCAATAGCCCAAGGAAAAATTATACCCTTCTCATCATGATTTTGTTCTACCAAGGCAGAAATAATTCTACTTACTCCGATGCCATAACATCCCATAATTATTGGTTTTTCTACACCATCTCTATCTAAAAAAGTAGCTTTCATAGGGATACTGTATTTTGTGCCAAGTTTAAAAATGTGCCCTACTTCAATTCCTCTTAAAAAAATAAGAGATGCTCTGCAATTAGGGCAAAGATCTCCTATAGTTGCCTTTCTTAGGTCTATTATAGCATCAGCTTGAAAGGTTTCTCCTAAATTAGCATTTAGATAGTGATAGTTGTCTTCATTGGCACCAATTACAAAGTTAGGAAAGTTTAGTAAGGCCTTGTCCACAAAGATTTTCATGGAGAGTCCCTTTGGGCCAAGGAAGCCAGGATGGGCTCCTGTTAAATTTAAAATTTCCTCTTCACTTGCCATGCGGAAGGATTTTCCTTGTAAGAATTTTTCAAGCTTCACTTCATTAAGCTCATGGTCTCCTCTTATAACAATAGCTATAGGCTCTTTTTCTTCAACGATAAAAATAAGGGTTTTAGTGATCTTTTTTAAGGGTAATCCTAAATAATTAGCTACATCTTGAGCTGTTTTTACCCCTGGTGTATAGACCTTTTCAAGGGGTTTTGCCTTTTCTGGTGGATAGCACTCCTCACTAATAGCTGGAGTAAGCTCAAGATTTGAGGAATAACCACATTTTTCACAAAGGGCAATGGTATCCTCCCCTGTTTCTGCAAGGACCATAAACTCGTGAGAAGCTTCCCCACCTATAGCACCTGTATGGGCAACAACAGCTCTAAATTTTAATCCACAGCTTTCAAAGATCCGACAATAGGTTTCATACATAAGCTGATAACTCTTTTCCAATCCCTTTTCATCAGCATCAAAGGAGTAAGCATCTTTCATTATGAACTCTCTGGCACGAAGTAAACCAAACCGAGGTCTAATCTCATCTCTAAATTTAGGAGCAATTTGATATAAAATTAAGGGCAAATCTCTATAGGACTTTATCTCTTTTCTAATTAAATCAGTAATAATTTCTTCATGAGTTGGACCGAGACAATAATCGTGCTCCTTTCTATCTTTAAATCGTAGTAGTTCCTTTCCATAGGCTTCCCATCTTCCTGTCTCTTTCCAAAGCTCTGCAGGCTGAACAAGAGGCATAAGTATTTCTAAGGCTCCAGCCTTATCCATCTCGGCTCTTACAATACCTTCCACCTTTTTTAAAACCCTAAAACCAAGAGGTAAAAAGTTATAAATACCAGAGGCAACTTTTCTTATGAAACCACCTCTTAAAAGCAACTTATGACTTACCGTTTCTGCAAAAGAGGGATCTTCCCTTAAGGTTGGAAGAAAAAATTTTGACATTTTCATTTTATACCTCTTTGAGAAAAATTATTTTTCTAAGAGGATTTTTTCCCAAGTTTTCTCTTTTAAATCTAAGAGAACAAAGGTAGGAAGTCCTTCCTTTCCCATAAGCTCCCCTGGGTTTATGATAGTGGTTCCTCCTATTTCCCAAACCTTAAACTTGTGGGTATGTCCACAGAAAACATAGGCAAAATCACCAGTTTTTGCCAATTTTTCTGCAATTAACGGATAATGAACCATAGCAACGGAAAATCCTTCTATTTCCAAAAAAGCTTCCTCACCGTGGAGGGTGATTTGGGGATAATTTTTTAATAAATTACACAAAAGAAGTATATCTCCCTTATTATTTCCTAAGATGAGATGAACGGGACCATTAAATTTGGCTAAAGACAAGACCATAAAAGGTGATATAAGATCGCCACAATGAAAAAGGGTTTTTGCTCCCTTTTTTTGGGCAATCTCAATGGCCCATTCTAAATGATCAATTCTATCGTGAGAATCACTAACGATAGCTACTTTCATTTTAAACAAGTAAGAAGATGTCCTAATTTTTCTTTCTTAGCTTTCAAATATTTTAGATTTTCTGCTCTGGGTGCTATTTCTAATGGGACTCTTTCCACTACCTTCAGGCCATATCCCTCTAAACCAACGATTTTTCTTGGATTGTTAGTCATAAGACGCATTTGTTTTACTCCAAGGTCTCTGAGTATTTGAGCACCAATGCCATAATCTCTTAGGTCTGGTTTAAAGCCTAAAGCTAAATTTGCCTCAACAGTATCTAATCCTTGCTCTTGCAAGACATAGGCTTTTAATTTATTTAGAAGCCCTATTCCTCTTCCCTCTTGGCGAAGATAGAGTAAAACTCCTCTTCCTTCATTCGCTATTAATTCCATAGCTTTTTTAAGTTGAGGGCCACAATCGCATCTTAAAGATCCAAAAACATCTCCTGTAAGGCATTCTGAATGCACCCTAACTAATATAGGCTCATCATTAATTTCTCCCATAACTAAGGCTATATGCGTGGCTTTATCTATTTGGTTGCTATAGGCAATTAACTTAAATGTGCCATAAACAGTAGGTAGAGTTGCTTCTACCTCCCTTTTAACTAAAGTTTCTTTAGTTAATCTGTAAGCTATAAGGTCTCGGATGGTAATAATTTTTAAATTCCACGTTTTAGCAAAAACTACTAAATCGGGTAATCTTGCCATAGTGCCATCATCTTTCATAATCTCACAGATGACACCTGCCGGTTTAAATCCACAAAGTTTAGCTAAATCAACGGCAGCTTCTGTGTGCCCAGCTCTAACAAGAACTCCACCTTTTCTTGCAATAATAGGAAAAATGTGTCCTGGTGTTATGAAATCTTCTGGTTTACTATTTTCATCAATAACCTTCTTTATCGTATAAGCTCGATCGTAAGCGGAAATACCTGTAGTTATCCCGTCCTTTGCATCTATAGAGACGGTAAATGCCGTCCCATACGGGTCTATACCTCTTCTTGGTTGGAGCTCAAGCTTTAACCTTTCTGCTATCTCTTGATTAATGGCAAGACAGATGAGGCCCCTTCCATATTTAGCCATAAAATTGATAGCTTCTGGAGTAACTTTTTCTGCAGGAATTATTAGATCTCCTTCATTTTCTCTATCCTCATCATCCACCACAATAATCATTTTCCCTGCTTTTAAATCTTCTAAAGCCTCTTCTATAGTACTAATAGCCATAGGGTCTCCCTCTTTTGAACAACCTAAGATATAATTTTAATAAATTATTAATACGCTTTCTTAAAATTCCAAGAGATTGTAATGATTTTTGAAGAAAGAGAAGGTATTAAAGATGAGAGAGAATCTTAGATATAAACTCAAAGGATTATATGTAATTACTGATGAAAAGTTAACACCCTATGAGGGAGGGATCCTTTTTCAAAAAGTTGAGCTTGCTTTAAAAGGGGGGGCAAAAATTGTTCAGTTGCGCGATAAAAATACGCCCTTAAAAACTCTAATTCCTGTTGCAGAGAAATTAAAGGAACTTTGTAAAAAATATGAGGCACTTTTTATTGTTAACGACTATATTGATTTAGCAAAAGAAGTAGAGGCAGATGGTGTGCATATTGGAAAAGAGGATACCTCTTTAGAGGTGGCATTAAGAGAACTTCCTGGAAAAGTAATAGGTGTTTCCTGCTATGGAAGTTTAGAGAGAGCACTTGTCGTTGAAAGGATGGGTGCAAGTTATGTAGCCTTTGGGAGTTTTTTTTCTTCTCCCACGAAACCAGAGGCTTCCCTTGTGCCAGTGGAACTTATAAAAGAAGCTAAAAAAAAGCTAACCCTTCCCATCTGTGCCATAGGTGGTATCACCTTGGAGAAAGCAAAGCCTCTCTTAGAATTAGGAGCAGATATGCTTGCGGTGATTAGCGATATATGGAGAGCTTCCTCCATCGAGGATAGAGCTAAAGCTTATGCTAAGCTATTTCTTGAAGTGCAAACTAAGGAGTAGGGCTTTTATCTAAGGTCCAAGCAGATTCCTCTTTTAAGAGAACCTCTTTCCCTAAATTTTTAGCCTTAGTTAGAACATCTTCATGGGCTAATATTTCTCCCTTTTTGTCAATACCTCTAAAAAAAAGACCCCCTACATATCTACCCCAACAAGCATCCATTACAAATTTAAAGGTTCTAATCAAACACTCAAATAATTTCTTTCCCTTAGTGGCCCCTAAGGCTAAAAGGATTCCTTTAGGACTTTTTTGATAAGGATGGGGTTTTTTAAGGATGTATTTACAAGCCCATAAGGCTTGAAACCTTTCAAAAAAGGCTTGCAATTTAGCAGGATGGCTATAGAAAAAAATAGGAGTTGCCACAACTATTAAGTCAGAGGTTAAGATTTTTTCATAAAGCCCTGTCATATCATCCGTAAGAATACATTCGCCTAAATGCTCACATTCTCCACAGGCTATACAAGGCGAAAAATTTAAATCATAAAGAGAAATTTTTTCAACCTCTCCAGAGGCTTCTTTTACCCCCTCAATAAAGGCATTTAAGAGGACTTCAGAATTACCACCTTTTCTTGGACTACCATGAAGAGCAAGAATTTTCATTAATTATTTATGAACAGTTTTTTTTATTACAGAATGAACTAAGGTAAAAACCTCTTCAAAAGTAGCTGGAGAACATCTTCCCATTTCGATAAATTTAATAACTATTTCTTTAGTAACTTTAAGGATCATATCATCAAGAGGGGATAATGCCTCTTGCTGGGAGGGAGATCTTTTTTCCATAGATATAATCTTTTCTTGTGCCACGATGGTAGATTACTAAAGATTTTTTTATTTGTCAAGTATATGCTCAAAATTTAATCCTTTCAACAATTAATTTTTTAGGAGTTAAAATTAAAACTTAAAAAAACTGAGCTAAGAAAAACGTTCTATCCGTATTTCCTCAAAACAAAATTTTTTCGAAATAGATACAGGATTAAGCATAGTTAGACCTTCTGAATTTATTCTTATAGACAATGAATAGTAGGTATAGTAGCCGCAGGCTTTAGCCTGCGAGAGATATGACATATATCCACGCAACCTAAAGGTTGCGGATACCAATTCTAATTTTTATCCCATAATTTTTGGTGCTTACGCTAAAATAATTCTTTTAACTGGAAGTTTTTAAGAATTGGCAAATTAAATATAGGAGGTTTACTGAAAAATTAAAAAAACCGAGCTTTTAAAAAAATTTTTTCTTGTCTAAGTTTAATTTTTTTGATATTATTTATTAATTAATAATGAAAAACTTAAAATTTAGGGGAGAGGGGATGAAGAAGATTTTTCGTAAAATAAAAGCTGTTATGTTTAATAGAAGTCTTTTTTGGAAAACAGGAGTAATTGTGGGACTTTGGGCGATAATTAATATAGGACTTTTCCTTTATTATTTAAATGCCCTTTTGGAAATCACTGCTAATCCTCAAAAGGCAGAACTAAACATTGAATTTTTTAAAGAGCTTTTTTATTTAGTCCTTTTATTACAATTGATTTTCCTTCTCTGGGGAGGTTTAGTTTTTTGGTTTTTTGTAAAAAAACCCTTAGATAAAATAAACTTTGATTTAGAGAATCTTATTTATAACCCTGAGGGAATTGATAGGAGTAGTTTATTAAGAATTCCTTTTAGGGATGAAATAGGTAATGTCGTTGAAAAGGTTAATACCATTTTACTTAATTTTAAAGACCTGCAAATTTTTAAGCATATTATAGAAAATGATGAATCCATAGAAGACATTTATGATAGATTAGGAGAGCAGATAAAAAAATTGTCCTTTGGAAGTTTTGTTATTTATGAAGTTTCAAATTCTCAGAATACTATGAGACCTGTCTTTAAGAGTGATGAAGAGATAGAGATAAATAGTGAAAAACTTTTTAATGCCGACAAATGCAGGGCAAAGAGAACCGGAAAAATAGTAACTTCCCTTGAAGCCCCACATGTTTGTAAACTTTATGAATACATGGATGTTACTCATCATTATTGCATACCCATCCTTGCAGGAAATAAAGTCTTAGGTATTGTAGAAATCCATTTACCTATGACCGAAGAAACCTTAGCTACTAAAAAATTTAGGGAAAAGCTTGTTTTACTACAAAAATATATAGACGAGACAGCTCCTGTAATTGAATCAAAACGCTATGCAGAGGCACTAAAGGAGCAAACGCACAAGGATCCCCTTACGAATTTATATAACCGCAGGTTTTTTGAAGGAATAATTGATAATCTTACAGCCCAGATTTTGAGAAGAGGTTCCGTTTTAGGCATTCTTATGTGCGACTTGGATTATTTTAAATCTATTAATGATAAGTATGGACATGATGTAGGCGATTTAGTCTTGAAGGAATTAGCTCAAGTTTTGAGTAGTAATGTGAGAAAAGCAGACCTTGTAATTAGATTTGGAGGAGAAGAGTTTTTAGTGCTTTTAGTAGATATTAGAGAAGGAGAGGCAGAAAAAGTGGCAGAAAAATTAAGAAGGGCTGTAGAATTGTATGATTTTAAAACCCCTAAAGGGATAATAAAAAGGACTATCTCTATCGGGGTTTCCGAATTTCCTACAGATACTTCAGCCATTTGGGAAGCCATAAAGTATGCAGACATTGCCTTATATAAGGCTAAAGAAGCTGGAAGAAATAAAGTAGTACGCTTTACCAAAGAATTTTGGACTGAGGAAGAATACTAAGAAAATTACTAAGGGGGTAATTTTTATGACTATGGATAGGGTGTTAAGGTTAACCTCAGGGATTGCACTTTTAATTGTTTTTCTTTTAGGCATTTTGCCCTCTAATGTGCATTGGTTTTGGAAAGTCTTTTTGGTTTTTATGAGTATAAATCAAATACAATCTGCTTTTACTAATTGGTGCCCTGTAATGACACTCTATAGGAAACTGGGAATTAAGGAGTGTTGTAAAGAAGATGAAAATACAAATTAAAGTAGAAGAGACTTTAGAAAACACCCCTTTCCCAGCTATACTTATTGCTAAAAATCACCGCATTTTATTGGCAAATAAAGCCTTTTGTGAATTCTTGGGAAAATCTTTTGAAGAAATAAAGGGAAAATTTTGTTATGAAGTGGTCCATAGCTTAGAGGAGCTTCCAAGTTTTTGCCCTCTCTGTGGTAAAGATTTTTCTATCTCTGAAGAATTAGAAAAATATGCTCTATACTGCCTTTATAAAAAATCAGCAAAGTGTGAAAAGGGCTTTTATACCAAAGAATTTTTTGAACCAAAGCTAAAAAAATTTTTAAAGGTTACTTTAATTCCCCTATACAAAGAGGGGGAAGAAGAGGTTTTTGCCTATCTCCATTTTATTGAAGATAAGACAAGAGAATATGATATAAAGGAGCAGCTAAATCTAATAATAGAATCTTTTCCTGGGATCTTTTTTATAAATGATGAGCACTTCAATTTACTCTATGCAAATAGGGCCTTTAAAGACTTATTTAAATTAGAGCTACAGGAAGGGAAAAAATGTTATGAGCTTTTATATGGGAGAGCTAAGCCCTGTGAAGGTTGTCCTATGACTTTACCACAAGAGGAAGGAGAAGATGAGGTTTACTTTCCTAAATTGGGGCGGTTTTTTAAAAGAATTTATAAAAAGATTACTCACCCTGAGGGTAGGTTCTATAAATGTACCCTTTACATAGATATTACTGAGGAAATTAAAAATTTTGAAGAAGCACCTATTGCTTTAGCCATTACCAGTAGAGAAGGAGAAATAATTAGAGCTAACAAAAGAGCAAGAAAGCTTTTTGAAATAGAAGAAGAGCCAAAAAAAACTTTAAAAGCTTCAGACTTTTGGGTTGATCCCACAGATACAGAGAAGTTTCTTCAAAAATTATTAGAGG
>JBKBRL010000075.1:0-5170 GCA_046292115.1 Caldimicrobium sp. | reverse complement strand
AAATAAAGGATGAAACGATAAAAGAGGAAAGAATTGAGCAGGTAGAGAAGGTAGCTGAAGGAAAAGAAGGCTTTGAGGGTAATCAGAAGGAGGAAGAAATAAAAGCAGTCCCTCTTTTACCACCACCTTTAGACCTTCTTCAGGAACCACCGTTTAGTTCCCACAAAATTAAGCCAGAAGAATTAAAAGAGAGAGCCCTTCTTTTAAAGGCAAAACTAAGAGAGTTTGGTATAGAGGGTGAGGTTACGGGAATTAATCCAGGACCAGTTATCACAGTCTTTGAGTTTAAGCCTGCACCGGGAATTAAGTTAAGTAGAATCTTAAGTTTAGTTGATGATTTAGCTTTAGGGCTTTCTGCAAAGAGTGTAAGAATAGTTGCTCCAATACCTGGAAAAAATGTAATTGGGATTGAAATTTCAAATGTGCACAGAGAATGGGTTTATCTTAAGGAGATCCTCTCACACGAGAATTTTAAAGCTTCTCCTTCACCACTTACCATTGCTTTAGGAAAGGATATCTCTGGGAAGCCAGTAGTTACAGACCTAAAAAAAATGCCTCATCTACTTATTGCTGGAAGTACCGGTTCTGGTAAAAGCATTTTTATACATAGTATTATTTTAAGTATTATATATAAGAGTAAGCCTGAAGAGGTAAGGTTTTTAATGGTTGACCCTAAAAGAATAGAGCTTTCCGTGTATGATGGGATTCCCTATTTGTTGCATCCAGTAGTTCTTGAACCAAAGATGGCAACTCAGGCTTTGCACTGGGCTGTGCAAGAAATGGAGCGCCGCTATAATCTCTTTGAAGAACTATCTGTGAGAAATCTTGAGTCTTACAACGAAGAGTTTGAGGAAAAATTGCCCTATATAGTGATCATTATTGATGAGTTAGCAGACCTTATGGTTATCTCTTCAAGAGAGGTAGAAACCCTTCTTACAAGACTTGCTCAAATGGCTCGTGCTGCAGGAATACATTTGATCGTTGCAACTCAAAGGCCCTCTGTAGATGTAATTACAGGGTTGATTAAAGCCAATTTTCCAGCAAGGCTTTCCTTTCAAGTGACCTCAAAAGTGGACTCTCGAACCATTCTTGATACCCAAGGAGCTGAACGCTTATTAGGGGCAGGGGATATGCTTTTTATGCCACCAGGAACTTCTCACTTAGAAAGAATTCATGCACCCTATGTCTCTGAGAAGGAAATTAAAAAAGTAGTTGAATATCTAAAAAGCTTTGGTGAGCCTAATTATTTGGCGGACCTAAAAGTAGAGGATACAGAAGAAGAGAGTGCTGATAATAATACCTTTGATGACGAACTTTATAAAGAGGCTTTAAACATTGCTTATCAATATGGAAAGATTTCTGTCTCTATGCTCCAGAGAAAATTAAGGATTGGCTACAATAGAGCTGCAAGATTAGTTGAAAAAATGGAAGAAGAGGGTATAATAGGACCAAGTGATGGTGTACGTCCTCGCCCTGTTATTAATCCTCGGAAACCCCTTTAAAACAGGTGTATTTGCTCAATCAGTTGAAGAGGTCATATCTAAAATTCAAAGCTTTTATAGAGAAACAGAGAGCATAAGAGGATCTTTTACGCAAGAAACTATTTTTCCCTACGGGCAGAGGGAAGTGCGCAGGGGAAATTTTTGGATGAAAAAGCCTGGGCTCTTTCGCTGGGAATACTTAACTCCTGATAAATTCCTTATAATCTCTGATGGAAGAAACATTTATGTTTATTATCCTGAGGAGAAACAAGTTTATGTCTATCCCAGTGGGAAAGCTATTTCTTCTCAACTTGCCTTGGGATTTATGAGTGGAAGAGGTGATATTACAAAAGATTTAAAATTGGAAAGTTTTAGAGCGCTATCAAACAATCTTTGGGAACTCTCATTTTTGCCCACTTACAAAGAAGAGCAGGTGGAAAAAATCATTCTTTATGTGCTATATCCTAAAGGAGAGGTGAAAGAAGTTTTAATACATTATTTAAGTGGCGAAAAGGTGAAAATTATTTTTGATAAATTAGAGTATAATCTTGAGTTGCCTATGAGAATTTTTCAATTTAAGCCACCAAAAAATGCTCAAATAAACCAATAAGGGGGTGCTATATGAAGAAAGCTCAAAAATTGGTAGCGCTGTTAGTGGTTTTTATTTTTACTATTGGACTTATGGCAGGGTGTAGCCAAGACCTAAATCTAAGTCAAAAGACCAAGGAAGGAGCTACAGTGGGAGCCGTAGCAGGAGGAGTGTTGGGAGTGCTTCTTGATAAGAATAATCGTTGGAGAGGTGCAGTGCTTGGAGCTGCGATAGGAGCTGTGATAGGCGGAACAGCTTCATATATTATGGATAGAGCAAGTAAAGAGGCTGCAACCTCTAAAAAGCCGGTAACCTATGAAAGTGAAGACCGTTTGCAAAAAGTTTATGCTCAGCCTTTAAAAACAGAAGGAAATTGTGAGTGGGTAAAGGTACAATACTATGAATATGGAAAATTAGTTAAAGAGGAAACTAAAAAGGTTTGTTACTAAAACATCTTTAGATTAATAAAGCTCCTTTAAAGCTCTTTTAATGCGGATGCAAGCTTCTTCTATTTTATTTTCTGAAGTAGCATAAGATATGCGAATAAATTCGTCATTCCCAAAGGCAACGCCCGGAACTACGGCAACCTTTGCTTCTTCAAGTAAATAATTTGCAAAATCAATAGAATTTTTGATGATGGAATTATCCTTTGTTTTTTTTCCATAATAGGAGGAAACCTTTGCAAATAAGTAGAAAGCTCCCTGTGGAGGTATAAATTCTATTCCGGGGCTCTCTTTTAAAAGCTCGCAAAGAAGGGAGGCTCTTTTAGCAAAGGTTGCTGTCATTTTGTAGACCTCATCATCAGGTAATTTGAGGGCTGCTTCTGCTCCCTTTTGTGCAAAAGAGGTGGCATGACTTGTGCTTTGCCCCTGAATTTTAGCACAGGCACTAATTACCTCCTTTGGGCCCATTGCCCAACCAATGCGCCATCCAGTCATAGCATAAGTTTTAGATACCCCATTTACAAGCATTACTCTATCTTTCAAATCTGGAGCTACAGAAAGAATATTCTCAGGTTTTTTAAGGTCAAATCGCAATTTGTCATAAATGTCATCACTTATTACCCAAAGGTTATATTTCCTTACAAGCTCTGCCAATCCTTTTAAAAATTCTGTAGAATAAATTAGTCCTGTAGGATTAGAGGGACTATTTAAAATGATGCCTTTGGTTTTAGGAGTAATATTTTTTTCAAGAAGGCTTAGGTCTGGTTCAAATTTTTTGGAGAAGTCGGTTGGTATAATTTTAGGTATTCCCTCGGCACAGAGAATCATCTCTGGATAGGATACCCAATAAGGAGAAATAACTAAAACTTCATCTGCCCTATCTACTAACGCTAAAAGAAGATTAAAAATTGCTTGTTTGGCACCTGATGAGACAATAACTTCCTCTGGCTTATAATCTAAGCCATAATCTTCTTTTATTTTTTTACATATTGCTTCTCTTAGGCTTAAAAGGCCAAGTGTGGCAACATATTTGGTATATCCTTCATTAAGGGCTTTTATACATGCCTCTTTGATAGGAGAAGGGGTATCAAAATCAGGTTCGCCTGCAGAGAGATTTATAATATCTATGCCTTGAGCCATTAGTGCTTTTGCCTTAGCATCAATAGCTAAAGTAGCAGAAGGTTTTAAAGCCAGAGCTCTTTGTGAAAGTTTTATCATCTTTTCCTCCTCATTATAATTCTCCTATGTTTTGAGGGTATCTATCTAACACTAACACATCTTTATATTCAATATGCTTTAAAATAAGTCCTTGAGGTGGGGCAGGGGGTGGCGCTACTTTCCGATCTTTTGCCTCAATAATTTTTCTAAACTCCTCTAAAGTAAGGTTACCTCTACCTACCTCTACTAAGGCACCAACTATGTTTCTTACCATATAACGCATAAAGCCTTTTCCGACAATTTCAAAGATAAGTAAATTTTTATGTTCCTTCGACCATTTGAACTCTGCAGAATATATAGTTCTTACGGTGGTTTTAACCTCAGTTCCTGATTTCCTAAAACTGGCAAAATCTTTTGTCCCGATTAATTCAGATAAACAAGCTGTCATAGCTGAAAGGTCTAAAGGTTCTGGAACCCACCAAGAATAAAGGCGAAGCAAAGGATTTCTCACAGGGGAATTATATATCAAATATTGATAGGTTTTTTGAACTACATTTCTTTGTGGATGGAATTTAAAGTCTACTTCCTCTACTAACCATACGGATATATCCTTGGGTAATAGCCCATTTAGGGCTCTAAAAATAACTTCTAAGGGTTTATCTGAGGTAGTGAGAAAATGTGCTACTTGGTGGAGCGCATGTACCCCTGCATCCGTTCTACCAGCAGATTTTATCTTCACTTTATGTCCTAAAATTTGAGAAAGCACTTCCTGAAGTAATCCTTGAATGGTGGGTCCTTTAGGCTGAATTTGAAAACCTAAATAGTTGGTCCCATCATACGCTAAGAAAAGCCGTATATTTCTAATCGTCGGGGCAGACATAGATAACTAAACTTACACAAAAAGGGGCGCCTTAGGTAAACCTGTATCTTCCGGTAAATTATACATAAGGTTGAGATTTTGTATGGCTTGCCCACTTGCTCCTTTTATTAAGTTATCTAAAACAGAAATTATAATGCCTTGCTTTCTAAGTTTATCTTCAAAAAGGGCTATTTTACAAAAATTAGTTCCTCTAACTTCGGCTAAACGGGGATAAGAGCCTAAGGGTAAAATTTCTACAAAAATCTTTTCTTGGTAAAAAGCTTTTAGGAAAGAGTGTATCTCTTCTAATTTTGTTCGGAATTTTACATAAAGTGTAGATAGAATTCCTCTGTTTATAGGAAGTAGATGAGGAGTAAAGATTACTTGAATTTTTTCCTTAGCAAAAAAACTGAGTTTTTCTTCAATTTCAGGGGTATGTCTATGTTCTGCGATTTTGTAGGCTTTAAAATCTTCATTGACCTCACAAAAACTATAGTAATTTTCTGATTTTCTTCCAGCACCACTGGTCCCACTTTTTGAATCAACGATGATATTTTCCTTTTCAATTAAACTTTCCTTTATTAAGGGGATCAGAGGAAGAAGGATGGATGTGGGATAACAGCCTGGGTTCCCAATGAGG
>JBKBRL010000074.1:3572-5203 GCA_046292115.1 Caldimicrobium sp. | reverse complement strand
TAAAGGGGTATCTAAAAAAAGCTCTTTCCTATAAATATATATTAAACGACCTAATGAGGAGAATTCAAAGGGTTAAAGCCAAAGCTTATGAGGCAGCATAAAGAACTATAATGAAAAAAACTATTGCTAAAAGCGACATTGCCGGCGACAGTTTGGATGAATAATTATCTAAAATTTTAAAATAGTAAAAAGGGAAACAAAGTTTCTCTTTAAAAACGGAAACAAAGCTTCTCTATTGATAAATTAAAATATTATTGTAAATTCTTTTTTATTAAAATTTTCACAGTAGGAGGAGAGAAATGTTAGTAAAGAATTTTCTTTTTACTTCTGAATCTGTTACAGAAGGGCACCCTGATAAAGTAGCAGATCAAATTAGTGATGCCATTTTAGATGCCATTTTAGAGAAAGACCCCTATGCCAGGGTAGCCTGTGAAACTTTAATTAATACTGGAATGATCCTTATTGCAGGAGAAATTACAACGGAAGCGCGTATAGATTATCCTACGGTAGCAAGAGGTGTGGTTAAGGAGATCGGTTATAATCATTCTGACCTTGGATTTGATTATCAAACCTGTGCGGTTTTAATTAGTATTGATAGACAAAGTCCTGATATAGCTATGGGAATTGATAGAGATGGCGAGATAGGAGCAGGGGACCAGGGACTTATGTTTGGCTATGCTTGCGACGAAACCCCCAATTTTATGCCGATGCCCATCTGGTATGCCCATAAATTAGCGATGAGGCTTGCAGAAGTAAGGAAAAAGGGTATCTTGCCCTTTTTAAGACCCGATGGAAAAACACAGGTCACTGTGAGATATGAAGATAGAAGACCTGTTGATATTCACACGATCGTTATTGCGGCTCAACACGATCCCACTGTAACCCTAAAAGAATTAAGGGAAGCTATTTATGAAGAGGTAATTAAATATGTTATTGCTCCAGAGCATCTGAGGCCGGACACCAAAATCATTATAAATGGGACAGGAAGATTTGTTATTGGTGGTCCTTTAGCAGATTGTGGAATGACAGGAAGAAAAATTATAGTAGATACCTACGGTGGAAGGGGACACCACGGCGGTGGAGCTTTCTCTGGAAAAGATCCCACCAAAGTTGATAGAACCCCTTCCTATTATGCAAGATATGTGGCTAAAAACCTTGTTGCTGCAGGTGTAGCAAAGGAATTGGAAGTTCAAGTAGCCTATGCAATTGGAGTTCCTGAACCATTAGCTATTAATGTTAATACTTATGGCACCGAAACTATACCTGTAGAAAAGATTCTTGATATCATTAATAGGCTCTTTTGTTTTAGACCTAAGCATATGATTGAATACCTAAATCTCAGAAGACCCATTTATAGAAAAACCGCTTGCTATGGACATTTTGGAAGAGAGGAGTCTGAGTTTACCTGGGAAAAATTAGATATGGTAGAGAAAATAAAAGAATTGGCAGGTTTTGATAAATAGGGAGGTACATTTATGGACTATCATGTGAAAGATTTATCCTTAGCAGAGGAAGGGTTAAAGCTTATTGAATGGGCTGAAAAGGACATGCCAGTGTTAAGGTTAATAAGAGAACAATTTTCCAAAGAAAAACCACTTAAAAATATCAAAATTGGGGCCTGTTTGCATATA
>JBKBRL010000074.1:0-3562 GCA_046292115.1 Caldimicrobium sp. | reverse complement strand
GCTCGCACTTTAAAGGAAGGTGGGGCAGAAGTTTATCTTTGTGCGTCAAATCCTCTATCTACCAAAGATGAAGTAGCAGCTGCTTTGGTAAAATATTTTGATGTACCTGTTTTTGCCATAAGAGGTGAAGATAGAGATACCTATTATGCCCATATAAAAGCGGTACTTGATAAAGGTCCTCAAATCACAATTGATGACGGAGCAGATTTAGTGAGCACTCTTCATAAAGAAAGACTATCTCAAGCAGAAAGAATTATCGGGGGAACGGAGGAGACAACAACTGGGGTCATTAGACTTAGAGCTTTAGCCAAGGAGGGACTTCTTAAATATCCCATTATAGCAGTAAATGATGCCCTTACTAAACATCTCTTTGACAACCGGTATGGCACAGGGCAATCAACCATTGATGGGATCTTAAGAGCTACAAATAGGCTCATAGCAGGTTCTATCTTTGTAGTTTCTGGGTTTGGATGGTGTGGTAAAGGGCTTGCTATGAGAGCTCGAGGAATGGGGGCAAGAGTCGTGGTGACAGAGGTAGATCCTCTACGAGCGCTTGAGGCAGTAATGGAAGGATACTTGGTTATGCCAATGGATAAGGCCTCAGAACTGGGAGATTTCTTTGTGACAGTAACTGGTTGTAAAGAAGTAATCAGAAAAGAACATTTTCTTAAAATGAAAGATGGGGCAATTGTGGCAAACTCTGGACATTTTGATGTAGAAATAGACTTAAAGGGATTAAAAGAAATTTCACAAAGTGTTAGGACTATAAGAAGAGAAGTTGAAGAATATACTCTTATTAACGGGAAACGCATTTATGTCCTTTCTCAGGGCAGATTAGTGAATTTGGCTGCAGCTGAAGGACATCCCTCTGCTGTTATGGATATGAGCTTTGCCAATCAAGCCCTATGTGTGCGCTATTTAGTAGAAAAAGCGGGAACCCTCGAAAAGACAGTTTATCCTGTCCCCTCTGAAATAGACAAAACCATTGCTAAGCTTAAACTGGCAAGTATGGGAATTGAAATAGATGTACTTACCCCTGAACAAGAAAGGTATCTCACCAGCTGGGAAGAGGGCACCTAAGTCCCTCTATGGAAATTATCCTTCTTGGATATATCTCAGCTGGTTTCCCTTCTCAAAGTGAGGAAACTCTTTTAGAGAGTCTTAGCTTAGAGGAATGGCTTATTAAAAATCCCTCCTCTACTTTCTTAATAAAAGTAGTAGGTGAATCTATGCTTGAAGCTGGCATCCTCCCAGGAGACTTTGTCTTAATTGACCGAGCTCTTTACCCTAAAAACACCGATATCGTGGTGGTAAGAATAGAGGATGAATGGACGATGAAATATTTTTTTAAAGAGGGAGATAAAATTTTGCTCAAATCTGCTCATCCTCAGTACCCTCCTCTCACTGTTTCTTCTGAAAGGGATATAGAGATTTTTGGGGTAGTAGTTGCTGTTATCAGAAAATATAGATAAAATAAAATAGTATGAAGGAACACTGGAGCGGGCCTTTAAATATTCACGGGTTTCCTCAGGCTATCCTTCATCTTGATGCTAATGCCTTTTTTGCCTCAGTAGAACAAGCCTTAGATCCAAATCTTAAAAATAAACCAGTAGTAGTAGGCAAGGAAAGAGGAATTGTTACTGCGGTAAGCTATGAAGGAAAAGCTTTGGGTATAAAAAGAGGTATGACCATAAAAGAAGTAGAAAAAAAATTTCCTCAAGTGATCATCTTAAATTCAGATTATGAAAAATATTCTCTCTTTTCTTTGAAACTCTTTGAAATTTTAAGAAGATATAGCCCTATTGTAGAGGAATATTCTATTGATGAAGCCTTTGCGGATTTAAAAGGGTTAAGAGGGTATTTCCATGCCAGTTATGAAGAAATTGGAAGTCAAATTAAAGAAACTATAAAAAAAGAACTCGGCCTTTCTGTCTCCATTGGAATAAGTCTCACTAAGGTTTTAGCTAAAATTGCCTCAAATTATAAAAAACCCGATGGACTTACTCTTATTTCAGGAAGAGAAATTCATCACTACTTAAAAGACCTTCCCGTTTCAGAAGTTTGGGGAATAGGTCCTGAAAGGGCTGCTCTCTGTGAGAAATTAGGTATTTACTCAGCCCTTGACCTTGCCTATGCCAAAGAAGATTTTATAAAAAAACACTTTCCTAAACCTGTCTATGAAATTTGGTTAGAATTAAGAGGAATTCAGGTCTATCCTGTTATCAATAGTGCTAAGGAAAAATACAAAAGTATTAGTAAAGCCCTTTCTTTTTCACCTACTAACAATAAGGATTTTCTTTTAGCTCAAAGTGCCTTAAATTTAGAACTTGCCTGTTTTAAAGCAAGGGCGTATAAACTTTTGGCACAAAAATTAGACTTTTTTCTTAAGGATAGAGAGTTCCAATATTATAGCGCAGAAATCACTCTCCCCTACCCCTCTTCCTATCCAAAGGATCTTTTAGGCCCTCTAAAAGAGGCTTTTGAAAAACTTTATGATCCAAATAAAGCTTATAGACAAGTAGGAATTATCCTAAAAGATCTTATTTCCCCAAAGGTCTTTCAGCTGTCCCTATTCAATAAAGAACTTAATTTTTCTCCAGAAAGGACGAATAAGCTTTATGAAGCTGTAGATAAAATTAACCTAAAATACGGAAGAACGACCATTATTCACGGTACTTCTCTTCCCATTACAAAGGACAAACCTTTAAAAAAAGGAAGCTCTTTGAAAATTCCTCTTTTAGAGATCAAACTTCATTAAATCAAGTAAGTGTTTTCTCAAACAAAAACACAAAGGATATAGGAGAGTAAAGATAGGACATGAGAAAAATCATAGGAGAAGAGATTTTAGCAAAATGGAGAAAGAATAAACCCCCTTCTCCTTTTCCCATAGTAGCTATTCTTGATAATTTAAGAAGTGCCTATAATGTTGGGTCTATTTTTAGGACTGCCTGTTGTGGTCATATTGAAAAACTTATTCTTTGTGGCATTACAGCAAAGCCCCCTCATTCAGGAATAGAAAAAACTGCCCTGGGAACTACAGCCTTTGTGCCATGGGAATATGAACTTTCAACGATAACTGCTGTAGAAAAATTAAAGAAAAAAGGCTACACTATTGCCTCGTTAGAGTTAACGGATGAAAGTATCCCCATACAAAAGATTAGCTCAAAGGACTTTCCCTTGGCCTTAGTCATAGGTAATGAAGTAGATGGAGTGTCAGAGGAAGTGTTAAAACTTTCTGATGTGGTACTTGAAATCCCCTTATTTGGAGAAAAGGAGTCTCTTAATGTGGCAGTAGCTTTTGGCATAGCTCTATTTCTTCTACTGGAGAAATATAGAAATGAAAAAACTTAAAGTTTTGCTCCTTGGGATTGCCTTTTTATTTTTCCTATATCTCTTTGTTTATCCCTGGTTTATACCTATAGATTATTTGAAAAAAGAAAACCCTAAAATAACAGTTATGATGAAATACAGAATGAAGTAATGAGAAAGGGAAGGCAAAAAAATCAAAAGCAAACAATATGTATGCCTTTATCTCAGGTTTCACCCTATTTAATTAAAACTG
>JBKBRL010000073.1:0-5238 GCA_046292115.1 Caldimicrobium sp. | reverse complement strand
TAGATGGATTGAGGCCATCCATTGATAATAATAGGGTATTTCTGATAAAAAACGCGCCAATTGAGATCCCATTAGAAAGGGAATAAAAAAGGCACAAGTAATACCTTTTCCTTTATTCAATATTATTTCCTTTAGAGGGTGTCTAAGATATATGGCAGGAGAATCTTTTGGGCATAAGATTAAACAATGGCCACAAATAAAACAATTAAGATTATTTCTAACAGCGACAGCACCTAAGTAAACAGGGCAGGGTCTAATATTTTCTCTGCCTTTCCTACACAGGGCTTCTTTACAGGTTGCGCAAATCTTATAATTTGGACGAAATTCGATAAGTGCCATCGTAGCAGCAATGCCTGAGATTCTTCCAAGAGGGCATAAATACCTACACCAGGCATATTCTTTATAGAGAATTCCCCAGATGCCAGCAAATACTACGATACTTAATAGAAAAAGAGCTGTGTAAAATGGGGAAGTAACAATAGGGCTTGTACTTTCAAGCCAAATAATAAAAAAGAAAAAGATAGTTGACAAATGAATCCCTTTTTTCTCAAGCCAAGGCGATGGGGTTTTAAAAAGAGAAAGTTTTAAATTTTGAAATAATCTTGCCAGTCCTGGGAAAGGGCAGAAGGCGCACCACATTCTTCCTAAGAAGAACCAAGTAAGAACTAAAGAACTCCACCAGATGCCCCAAGCTATAAATAACATAGCATTTCTCTTTGGATCCTGTGGACCAAAAAGTCCCATAAAAATTAAGACTAAAAAGATAATATCTCCCAAGGTTCTTATATATGCAAAATTTTTCCTTTGGTAGAAAAAGTTTTTTAACTTGGGAAAGGCTTCGAAGAGATTTATCCGATACTCAAACCCTTCTTCAGGCCAAAAAAGGGTTTTAAGAACTTTGATGGCCTTCTGTTTATAGTGAGCAAGCATAATCTTCATGTTAATTTAAATCTATGCTGAGAATTGCCTCTAAGAAGTTTTTGTGAAAAAATTAAAGATATATGATTTCCCCAGAGGAAACTTCAATACGACCATCAATGGTGTTAATGATTAAAGCCCCTTTCTCCGTAAAATCTGTGGCTATACCAAAAATTCCTTCTTCTGGAATATCTAAATTGTAGCTATAATAGATGCATTTACCCAAAGTATCTGAATAGGCTTTGAACTCTTCTATCAAGCGATTGTTTTCAGGTTTCTCCTTTAGAAGGTTTTTCTCGTATTCCCATAGCATTTTATAATAATAATTTAACCATACTATAAGCTCTTCAAGGAGAGAATTTAAAGACACCTCTTTTTTTAATAAACTTTTTATATTTATAGCAGGTAGGTTAGGTGGTAAAGGGTTATTTACATTTAGGCCAAAACCACATAAGAACCAATCTTTATACCGTTGAATTAGTACTCCTCCTAATTTTCTTCCTTTATAATGGATATCATTGATCCATTTTAGGTATACTTCCGAAAGGCCTAAGGATCTAACCGTTCTAATTAGGGCAAGCCCAATATAGATACTTAACAGGTTATGATTTTCTGGAAGTAATTCATCATAAAGCATTAACACACACCATAGTCCACCTTTATTGGCTAACCAGGTTCTTTGAAAGCGACCTTTTGCTTCAGAAATCTCTTTCGCTACAAGGAGTCTTCCTTGAGCATTTTTTGGAAATAAATCAATTAATTCTTTTGCTTTTTGGAAACCACTTCTTAGAAAGGGAAAATGCCAGATCTCCTCTCCAATATGAACTGGAAGAGGGTAGAGGTTTTTTATGGCTGAGAACTCCACTCTTCACGAATGCGTTGGATTATTTTTTCTAAATATGGCAAATCTTCTACGGGACAGAGTCCTAATAGAGGATCTCCAGCTTGAACTATATCAAAAGGTTTGAAATAAAGTTGAAATATAATAAATGTCCCTTTTTCTTGTAAATAAAGAGGCCTTTCTCTCTTCATATAAGTCATGATTATTAACTCATCGCCTTCGTTTACTTTGACATTCTTTAACCCTTTTTTTTCAATTTTTTGTGATAATTCAGGACTAAGAATATATCTTGCTGTTTCAGGAGCAGAAATTACATATAGAGATGAAAGCAATATTTCAGAAATAATTTCTTCTTGTGTAAGAGGATGTTTTATTTCTAAAACAATTTCTCCTGCTTCTACGAATTTCCCAAGCAAATCTGACTTTAGATTTTGAACAATACCATTGTAGATAGCTCTAATTATTTTTTGATTTTTTTCTCTCTCAAGAATAAAGAGTGGTGTTCCCGGTTTTTCTAACCATTGCCCAGAGGGCCCAGTCACATTGTCCCCCTCTTTTACTTTAAATTCTATGATGCGTCCTGTATGAGGTGTTGCTACGGGAAAAATTTTATAAGGATTGGCTTTAAATTTTTGTAATTTTTGGGTGATTTCTTCAAAATTTATTTTCATCTTCTTTACCTATAATAGAGATTAGGCCCTCCCATTGTAAGTAGGGCAAAAAACAATTTTTTTCTAAGTTCTCGTCTATCCCAAATGCCCTGGATATGACCTCTTTTTAAAGCATTTTCAACGCTATGGTAATCGGGAGGTACAGGTTGTCCAGTTGTTTCTAAAATTACTCTTGGTCCAGCAAAACCTAAGCGAGTGGACCTTAAGGCAAATTTATAAGGAGCAGAACCAAGAAAACTTGCTACAGGACCAGCATAGGAGTTATTATCAAAGACCACTATATATAACCCTCCGCTATCTACATAGTCTCTTACTGCCATTGTGCATCTTGGCATTTGCACCACTCCTAAAGTTCCTTCATGGATGCGGATCCCCCCAGTGGTATGAACTAAGGCAAGAAAAGGTCTACGCGTAATTTTAGCTAATTCAATAGCGCGAATAAATTTTTCCCCTTCCACTACACCTACAGTTCCTTGCCTAAAATCTGCAATTAACATTACAGCTACTAAAGATATTCCTCCAATTTTAGCTTCAAAAGAGATTAAAGCTGACTTTAGCCCTGTTTCTTTACAAGCTATTTTTAATTTTTCAGCATATCCTTCAAAATTTAAAGGATTCCCAGAGGTCAAATCTTCATTAAAAATTTTTACGCTATTTTTGTCAAAGATATTATTTAAATACCATTTATATTCCAAGGGGAAATGATATCCACAATTTGGACATACTCCACAGAATTCACCATATAGATCAGGTACCCATAGATCTGGGCATCCATATTTATCAGCTTGAGGACAAGTGACTGTTTTATCCTGAAGTGCTAAGGGACTAACATAAAGGGTAGTATCTTCCTCTAAGCTTGTTAAAATCTTTACCTTTGGTTTAATCTTCTTACCCACAATAAGGTTATAAACATTTTTAACAGGGTCTGATACAGGTTTTAAAAGTAAGGAAGATTCGCTCCAAAGTTCATTCCAAAACTTAAGAAAGGTCTTTTGACTTTTTTTTAGTACATTATACTTCATATCGTAAATAAATTTTTGACCTAATTGAGTACTCTTGTGGGTGAGAGACTTTAGTAAACTTTTAGGTTCAATTATGGCCCATTGTGTCATTTTTCTATATTTTTTATATCTATTTTCTATTAATATTTCTTTTTCATCATCAGATAATTCCCAATTAACATAATATTTAAAGGATTCTTCAGTTTGTTTAGTTAAGGCATATTTTCTAAAGGTTTTTAGACTTCGCGTTTGCAAGACTACTTCATCTGTAGCTTTAATAAGTTCAAACTTCAACCTTTTAAAAAATTCATAATCTTTTCTTCTTGCACCAAGTGGTGGCTCAGGTACAATTTTATCAATAGTTCCTAATTCAAGATTATCTTTAGCAGTTAGTTTTAGATTTTTAGCCATTTTTTCTACAAGTTCTCTTGGTGGTCTTCCTTCTTTGAGTTTAGCTTCTATAGCTGCTGCTCCTTCAGGACTTATTACAGAATAATATCCCTTTTCAGCCATAAGCCTCATATCAGTTAGACCTATTGCTTCTGCGCCACCAGATCCACCTTCAGATATAAAGGAGATAGTAGGAACTTGAAGTTTACTCATATAATAGAGGTTTATAGCTATTTGCTGAGCAGCACCTGGAGGATCCTCTATGGGATAAGCCCCTGGCGTAAAAATAAAAAAATGAATAGGAATTCCCTCTGTTTCTGCCATTTTCATATATCGTAAGGCCTTTTCATTACCCCAAGGAGTGGCACTACCACCTCTTCTATATTCCTCTCCTTGGCCCTTTTCATGCCCGATAACCATAACTTGATGAAAGTAAACCTCATCATCTACTCTTCTTGAGATCAAAGCTTTAGCACAGATAATAGCAGGGTCAATATTTAATTCTCCTTCTCCACCCAATTCCATGTAGCTATCATAAACATTTTCTAAAATATCTAATAAAGTAAAACGCTGGGGATGTCTTGTAATCTTTACAATCTCATAGGGAGTAAGGGTTTCTTCAGCTTTTATAAGTAAAGTTTTAAGCTCCTTCTCCAGTTTTGCAGTTCTCCCCTCTAAATCTTTAGGTGAAAATTCATAGAAATTTTGATATAAAAGATTTAGTTCTTCTCTTATTCTTTCTATATTAAAAAAGGTTTCTCCTTTTATATCTCTAATATAGTTAGCCAAGTCTATCAATTCTCTAATTTTTTTGTGAAGTTCTATAAGCATAGTAGTTCTTAAGATGGCAAAAATTGGTATAATTTATCTAAATTTTCTTCTAAGTAATCTATATTTGTCGCTAAAGGTTCTTTTTTCAAGGTATATCCCTCAATTTTTAGTTCTGAAAGAAAGGTTCGGCTTTTTTCTAAAAGGTCTCCCAAGTTTTCAGCATAGATGATAGCCAAAGCTAAGTTGGGATCATATTGGGTAGGAATTACATAGGGTTTATCTTGGGGTACATGGGTGCGCATAGTCAACCATGGGTGAGATTTATAAGAAAAATTAGTTATAACACCACTTAAAGGAAGGAATCCCCTCTTGGTATCCTCCGCAATTAATCTAAATTCTAAACTCATCCCTTTAAAAGTTATTTCATTTTGTGTGTATCCTAAAGAATCACCAAAGCTCACCCTTATTTGTTCTTTTATTAGATTTACGGGTTTGTTTTTTATATAGGAAATTTTAGCAGAAATTTCATTTTCTACCTGAATGCGTGTGTTTACTTCCATTAAATAAAATTTTCCCTCAGGAGTAATAAGCCATTCAAAGGTCCCCACGCTATCATAATTAAAATATTTAGCTAATTTTAACGACT
>JBKBRL010000072.1:0-5261 GCA_046292115.1 Caldimicrobium sp. | reverse complement strand
GAATAGATTTTATCTTTTTGGAAGGAGTGATTTCTCCATGAGGACATCCGCAGGATTCCAAGGGCAACTCATTAAGCACTGCATAGTAAAAAATCTCTTTCTCAGGAAGGCTATATAGAGGCTTTATTTTTTTTGCTTGTCCTGGATATAGAGGAGGATTTACAGGATAAAGCC
Organism: Caldimicrobium sp.; assembly: GCA_046292115.1. Classification (GTDB taxonomy): domain Bacteria; phylum Desulfobacterota; class Thermodesulfobacteria; order Thermodesulfobacteriales; family Thermodesulfobacteriaceae; genus Caldimicrobium. Next base: position 5,087 of record JBKBRL010000072.1, on the reverse strand, counting down.
TCTTTAAGGAGAGAAAATCTCCGTTTAAAAAAAGAGTAAGATAGGTTGAGACAAGGTCATCCAAATGATGCCCAGTAGCAATAACAGATAAATTTAATTCTTTAGCAATCTTTGCAAATAAATATCTTTTCACAGTGCCACAGGCAGAGCAAATTTTATCCTTGAAATTAGTAAACACAAAATCATCTACAACAAAACCTTCCCTTTCTGAAAGATTATAAATAAAAAGAGGTAAGGAAAGTTTCTCACAAAGCTCTTCTACAGCTTTTTGAGCAAAATCAGAATAATAACCACTTCCAAGGTTTATAAATATACCATAAATTTCAAAATCTGGAAAAAGTTTTTTTAAAATATGTGCTAAAGTGGCACTATCCTTTCCTCCAGAAAGGAAAATTCCAATTTTATCATCTTTATGAAACATTTTGAACCTTTTTACTCCCTCAGAGACCCTTTTTTCTTGAATTCTATTAAAACATCCCTTACAAAGCTTTAAGTTTTGAGTGGAAAGCCTGACGATGGGAATCTCACTTTTACAAACCTGGCACGACTTCCCAAGAGGAGTTGGTTCCCAGTGAAACTTCTCAAATCCACATTTTATATACTGCATAAACCCAAATCTGAAAATTTATATGCTTTATAATTATACCTAAAATTCTTTTTTTGCGAAGGCATCATCCACTCTTTATTATTGCTATTAGGTATAAGTTTCAAAAAAGAGATATGGTAGGCGCAGGCTTTAGCCTGTTTTACGCAACCTAAAGGTTGCGGCTACCGAATTTGCGGATCTTTTTATCAATTATGAGGACACAACCACTTTTCGAAAAGATTATTTTTAAGGAAACGCGGGGGTTGACATTTATGTAAAATTATTTAATATTGAAATGTTAATTAAAATTTAATTTACGGGACGTAGCGCAGCCTGGAAGCGCACCCGCTTGGGGTGTGGGGGGTCGGCGGTTCAAATCCGCCCGTCCCGATTTTTTTATTTTCCTATCACAAAAAATAAAAAACCAGGCACCTTGCCTGGGGGGAGGTGAGCTATGAGGAACCTTCAACTCAATTGCCTTGTAGAGAATTTTGAACTCATCCCTTACCAGCAAGGTGCTCAAAAACGATGCATCTGGAGTTATCATTTAGTGGTTGAATTTTGGAACTCCCCCTTTGACCTTTTAGCAGAAGCTAAAAAAGTGGAAAGCTTTTTACTTTATGCCCTTAATGAAGATTTACAAAAAAATGGGATAAGGGCTTTTAGTTATCAATTTCAGCCTTTTGGAGTTTCAGCCCAGGTAAATTCAGGGCAAGCACATATCTACGTGCACACCTGGCCAGAAAAAGGCTATTCTGCTATAGATATCATTGCGGAATCCAAAGAAAAAGCCTATGAAATTTTAAAGCGCCTACAGGAGAAGTTTCAACCAGAAAAAATCTGCATTGCTGAAATTGCAAGAGGGCTTACTCAAACAGAGTGGGGGGAAACTTGACTGGTCAATTTTGGTGGAGAGAAAAAATCTTTAAAGATTTTGGCCATAGTTACTTCGTTGAATTAGTATATGAAGAAAGAGCCTTACAGAAGATACAAATCTTTAAAAATTCTACTTGGGGATATTTTTTAGTCTTAGACGGGATTGTCCAATTTACAGAAAGGGATGAATATATTTATCACGAAACTATAACTCTTTTACCATGCAGTCTCTTACCTGAACCACCAGAAGAAGCCTTAATTATTGGTGGGGGTGATGGAGGCGTATTAAGAGAATTACAAAAGATTCCCTCTTTAAGAAGAATCTATCAGTATGAAATAGATAATTTAGTATTTGAACTATGCCAAAAGTATTTCTTTAAAATTAGTGGAAATTATGAGGATCCCAGGGTTAATTTTATTATCAAAGATGGTTTTTTAGGTTTAAAAGAAAGTGCCTCGGAATCTTTTGACCTGCTTATAGTAGATTGCACAGATCCTGTAGGACCTGCTAAAAGCCTTTATACTAAAGAGTTTTACGAAGAAAGTTTTAGGGTGCTAAAACCATACGGAGTTTTTATCCAACAAGCAAGCCTTCCAGCCTATTTTCCCCATGTAATAAAACAAGCCTACCCCATAATTAAAGAAGTTTTCCCTTATGTTAAAGTAGTGAGAACCTATGTTCCCTGTTATGGAGAAGAAATTGCTTTTTTATTAGCCACAAAAGAAGAAAAACTATGGTTTCATCCAAAACAAGTTTATTATGGTAAATATTACCATCCTCAATTAAATCCTTATTATTTTTCACTTCCTACATCTTGGTTAAACCTTCTTAAGGAAGAGCCAAATCATTGCGCATAACCGGAGGCACTCTAAAAGGTAGAGCTCTAATTACACCTCCTAAAAAAGAAATCTCTATAAGGCCGCTCAGAAGTAGAATAAGAAAAGCACTCTTTGATGTTTTAGGAGGAAAGCTCACAGGTTTTTGGGTTTTAGACCTTTTTGCTGGAACAGGAGCCTTAGGGATCGAAGCACTCTCCCGAGGTGCTCTCTTAGCTGTCTTTGTGGATAATAACCCAATAAGCCTTAACATAATCCAAAAAAATTTAGAAAAATTAGGTTTAAAAGATAAGGCCAAAATCCTAAAACTTACACTTCCAGAGGATTTAAACAAAATCTCAGTTTTAGTGGAAAATTATCATAAAAAATTTGACTTAATTTTTATAACACCACCCTATGAAAAAGGGCTTGCAGAAAAAACTCTACAACGATTACCTCCTAACCTTTACAAAGAATCTACAACTATAGTAGTAGAGGAAAATTCAAAGATTTCTCTAAATATTCCAACTGCACGATTTATTTGCGAAAAGAAAAAGACTTATGGTGAGACTACTTTATACTTTCTTAGACCTGTTTAGAAGGGACTTAAAATTTCACTAAGGGATACATAGGACCTCTGAAGGTGGGCTTGGTATAAGAGTATCATAAAATTTTAGTAAAGCTTGTACAGAAAAGCAAGCTCCCTCTTTTGATACTTTGGTAAGTATTTGCCTCTCCTTAATTTCTTTTACTCTCTTTTCACCTCGAACTCTTTCTTCTAACCGATAGATTATTTCTCCTTTTAAAGGCTCTCCATTTAAGTTTAATAAAGGTGGTTCCCAAGTTATTAAGATCTCCTCCTGAGAGTAAGGAATAATTTGAAAATTGCTTGGAGGCATAGGAGGAGTAGTCCAAAAAACTATTCTTTCTTCCGTATATGGAGTCTTTACAAGAAAATCCTTTTCAATTTTTAACTTATATTTGTATGCGTAATTAGGTTTTAGAGCTCTATCAGTATAAAGAATTAGATTAGCTGCGGTATGAAGTTTGGGCTTTAATTTTATCCTCTTACTTTTTGATTTTCTTGACCCCTCTAAGGGAATTTCTTCCTTTTCAATGATTAGAGCTTTAATCTTTGTAAGGTATCTCCCTTCTTTTGTCTCCGTTGGAAGAGTAATCCAAAGATTAAACCCCATAGGGGTTACTTCAATATTTAAATCAGGATCTTTAGGAATGCTCTTTTCTATGGGCAAGGGCGGTGTTTTTCTACCACAAGAAAACAATAAAGCAAGAATTAAAAGGAGAATAAACTTTTTCATTCCCTTAAAAAAATTTAATTTTTTCTATTCTTGCTGCATGGCACTGCAAATTTACTGCCACAGGCAAGCTCGCAATATGGCAAGGATGGATTTCTATATGGACAAAAAGGGCAGTAGTTTTTCCTCCAAATCCAAGGGGACCTATACCTAATTTATTAATGCACTCTAAAAGCTCCTGCTCTAATCTTCTTACTTCCTCATCTGGATGGGGAAACCCTGGATCTCTAAAAAGGGCCCTTTTGGCTAAATAGGCAGCCTTTTCAAAATTCCCTCCAATACCTACTCCTACAACAAGTGGAGGACAAGGGTTAGGTCCTGCCTCTTTTACTACTTCTAAAACAAAATCTCTTATGCCTTCCCAACCTTTAGCAGGAGGAAGCATAGCTAATTTACTCATGTTTTCACTGCCACAACCCTTAGGCATAATCCAGATCTCAAATGTATTTTCCTTACAAAACTCGTAATGTATTACCGCTGGTGTATTCGTTCCTGTGTTAATTCTTGTCAAAGGATGGGCAACAGACCTTCTTAAATAACCTTCTATACAAGCTTCCTTTATGCCTTCATTGATAGCCTCTTCTATTTCTTTAAAAAGGCCTCTCTCAGAAAATCTAACGATAACCACGGGTATACCCGTGTCCTGACATAAAGGTAAGTTCTCTCTTTGAGCAATCTTCACATTTTCAAGAAGTATTTCTAAAGCCCTATGAGCAAGACTATTTTCCTCTTCCCTTTCTTTAGCTTCTTTAAGTTTTTCAGCAATAGCTTGTGGTAATGATTTACAAGCTCTGATATAAGCTTTTTTTACCTCTTCTTTTACCTTTTCATAATTAAGTGTTAGCATAGCCTCTCTATATTATACCCTCAAGTATTGATAGGGATACCTTAAGGTTCTCCTTAAGAAAGGGACTTTGCTCTACCTCCCTTTTAATTTCAAAAAGTGCCCTTAAAAGTGTTTCCCAATTTCCTGTAAAAATAATTAAATTATGGCCTGAGGCTACAGCAGAAAGGATTCTCTCTTCAAGAGTATATGCCTCTAAGGCACCCATAGCAAGGTCATCAGTTACGATTACCCCTTTAAATCCTATATCATTTCTTAAAAATTTCACCAATTTATCAGAAAAAGTTGCGGGCTTTTTATCAAAATTTGGAAGTAATAAATGAGTAGTCATAATAAATTTTATTTTACCAGATAAAGTGCGAAAGGGATAAAGGTCTGCTTCTGTTAAATTTTCTTTTATAGGTAGCTCCTTATGAGGGTCAATTTTTACCCCACCTAAACCAGGAAAATGCTTAAGACAGGTTTCAATGCCAAAGGTTCTATGTACTTCTATAAATTTTTCCGCTAATCTTGTTACCTTTTGTGGGTCCTCTCCAAAGGTTCTAAATCTTAAAAATTCCTCTGCCTCATCTCCTGCTAAATCTACAACGGGTGATAAGTTGAGATTTAAACCCTTTTCTTTTACAGAAAGAGCTAATCTTTTTGCCCA